>NZ_JBNNOB010000028.1:0-34419 GCF_050274375.1 Sphingomonas sp. NPDC019816 | reverse complement strand
CGTTCCCTCACAAACCGGACATCGCATTCCATCCTCCCTGTTCCAAATCACCAGAACGAAGAAGAACCCGAAAAGCAGCCACGGTGAACAGTCCCGTGCCCGGGGGGGGATTGCCCCACAATCCACAGCATTGATTGCGCCCGCCGCCGTTCCCGATTGACTTCGGTAAACCCGCCCGGCAGAGGGCGCGGCGTCGATGTCGGGCATGCCCGACATAGGCGCGCGCGGGAGAGCGCCGGGTTCATCTTTCAGGTGACGAAACCCCGGCCGCCGAAGGAGCAACCACCCCGGAATCTCTCAGGCAAATGGGACCGCGCGATCGCCATCGACACTCTGGAAAGCGCATTGGCCGTCAGGGCTGGGTGCCACCGAAGGGGTAAGCCGGAATTTCCGGCGAAAGCTCTCAGGTTCCGTGACAGAGGGGGATCGGATCGGGTAAGGACATTTGCGTCCCTAGCCGACACCCTTTTGACGGAGACCGGCCCCGTGAGCGACGCAACCGACCTGAACGTAGAAGACGCCCCCGAGGGTCAGGAGATCATCCAGACGCTGCCGCTGGACGCATGGCATCGCGCGCGCGGCGGGCGGATGGTCCCGTTCGCGGGCTATGAAATGCCCGTCCAGTATGAAGGCATCATGGCCGAGCATCTCTGGACCCGCAAGTCGGCCGGACTGTTCGACGTCAGCCATATGGGGCAGGTGGTCTTCACCGGCGACAATGGTCTGGCCCCGGTCATCACCGCGCTGGAAAAGGTCCTGCCGGGTGACATCACCGGCCTTGGCGATCGTAAGAACCGCTATTCGCTGCTGCTGAACGAAGAGGGCGGCATCCTCGACGACCTGATGGTGACGAAGCGCACCCTGGATGGCGCGGACGAACTCTATATGGTCGTCAACGGCGCGACGAAGTATGACGATATCGCCTATCTGCTCGATTTCATCCCTGATGATGCGACGTTGAACCTGCTCGACGAGCAGGCGCTGCTGGCGCTCCAGGGGCCGAAGGCGGTCGATGCGCTGTCGCGGATCGTGCCGGGCGTCGAGGCGCTGGTGTTCATGACCGCCGCCGACTTCGTATGGAACGACGTGCCGCTGTGGATCAGCCGCTCGGGCTATACCGGCGAGGACGGTTACGAAATCTCGATCCCGGCCGAGCATGCCGCCGCTTTCGCCGATCTGCTGTGCGAACAGGCCGAAGTGAAGCCGATCGGCCTGGGTGCGCGCGACTCGCTGCGTCTGGAGGCGGGGCTGCCGCTCTACGGCCATGACCTCGACCCCGAGACGACGCCGGTAATGGCCGATCTGGGCTTCGCGCTTGCCAAGAAGCGCCGCGAGGCGGCCGACTTCCTCGGCGCCGAGCGTATCCTCGCCGAGCGCGAGAACGGCCCCGCCGTCAAGCGCGTCGGCCTGACCGTCGCGGGTCGCCAGCCGGTGCGCGAGGGCGCGTCGGTGGTCGCCGACGACGGATCGGTCATCGGTCGCGTCACCAGCGGCGGCTTTGCCCCGTCGATGGGCGCGCCGATCGCCATGGCCTATGTTCCCACCGAGCTGGCGACGCCCGGCACGGCCCTCAAACTGCTTCAACGCGGCAAGACCCATGACGCCACCGTCACGGCGATGCCCTTCGTCCCCCATCGTTACGTTCGTTCAGGAGCCAAGTGACCATGAGCCGCTATTTCACCGAAGATCATGAGTGGATCGACGTCGACGGTGATGTCGGCACGGTTGGCATCTCCGATTATGCGCAGGGTGCGCTGGGCGACATCGTGTTCGTCGACGTCCCCGAGGAAGGCCGCGCGCTGTCCAAGGGCGACGAGGCCGCCGTGGTCGAGTCGGTCAAGGCCGCGTCAGACGTCTATGCGCCCGTCTCGGGCACCGTGGTCGAGGGCAATGCCCAGCTGGCCGACGAGCCTGCGCTGGTCAACAGCGACCCCGAGGGCGAGGGCTGGTTCTTCAAGCTCACGCTGTCGGATGCCTCGGAGCTGGACGGCCTGATGGACGAAACCGCCTACGCCGCGTTCGTCGCGAAGCTCTGATGTAAAGCCCCTCCCTCATTAGGGGAGGGGCCTTCATCCTCCCCTCCCGCAGGCGGGAGGGGTTGGGGGAGGGGACTCGTTCTCCTCCAAGCGATACGCCTGCCGAAGCCGGGTGCCCTCCCCCGGCCCCTCCCGCCTGCGGGAGGGGAGAAGAAGAGGAGGGCGGAGAAATGGAACGCATGCGCTACCTGCCCCTTACTTCTTCCGATCGGGCCGAGATGCTCTCGGTCATCGGTGCCGGATCGGTCGACGACCTGTTCGTCGACGTGCCCGAATCCGCCCGCCTGTCCGGCCCCATCGAGGGGCTGCCGAACCACGCTTCCGAACTGGCGGTCGAGCGGCACATGACCGCGCTCGCCCGCAAGAACACCGTGGCGGGCGACGTGCCCTTCTTCCTGGGCTGCGGCGCGTATCGCCATCATGTCCCCGCCAGCGTCGACCACATCATCCAGCGCGGCGAGTTCCTGACCGCCTATACGCCCTATCAGCCGGAAATCGCGCAGGGCACGTTGCAGATGTTGTTCGAGTTCCAGACGCAGGTCGCACGTCTGCTCGGTACCGATGTCGCCAACGCCTCCATGTATGACGGCTCGACCGCGTGCTGGGAAGCGATCGGCATGGCGCGGCGCATCACCAAGAAGTCCAAGGCGATCCTGTCGTCGGGCCTACACCCACACTATGTTTCGGTCGCCAAGACGATGGCGAAGTACACCGGCGACACGCTGGAGACCGGCACGCCGGTACTTACCGCCGAGACCGATATCAACCAGATGATCGCGGCGATTGACGGTGATACCTCCTGCGTCGTCGTCCAGTACCCGGATATTCTCGGCCGCATCGCCGATCTGACCCCGCTGGCCGAGGCGTGCCACGCCAAGAAGGCGCTGCTGATCGCCGTTGTGACCGAGCCGGTTGCGCTGGGCGCGATCCGTAGCCCGGGTGAGATGGATGCCGACATCGTCGTCGGCGAAGGCCAGTCGCTGGGCGTCGGGCTTCAGTTCGGTGGGCCCTATGTCGGCCTGATGGGCTGCAAGGATAAGTATATCCGCCAGATGCCGGGCCGCTTCTGTGGCGAGACGGTGGACGCGGACGGTAAGCGTGGCTTCGTGCTGACGCTCTCGACCCGCGAGCAGCATATCCGCCGCGAAAAGGCGACGTCGAACATCTGCACCAATTCGGGGCTGTGTGCGCTCGCCTTCTCGATCCACATGACGCTGCTGGGCGAGGCGGGTCTGCGCCGCATGGCGGGGATCAACCACGCGAACGCCTGCCGCGCGGCGGATCGTCTGGCGAAGGTTCCGGGCGTGAAGCTGGTCAACGACGTGTTCTTCAACGAGTTCACGCTGGACCTGGGCCGCGAGGCACGTCCGATCGTGCGGACGCTCGCCGAGCGCGGCGTGCTGGCGGGCGTGTCGCTCGGGCGGCTCTATCCGGGCGAGGACGCGCTCGCGAACGGACTGGTTGTGGCGGTCACCGAAACGGTGACGGCGGAGGATATCGAGACGCTTGCCAAGGCGCTGGCTGAGGTTCTTGGGGAGGTGCTGGCATGACGATCAACCAGAGCGGCTGGAAGCCCACGAGCCCCGAAGCCAATGAGGCGTCGGTCCCGGCGACCTTCACCGGCAACCGCGCGCTGATGCTCGAGGAAAAGCTGATCTTCGAGATCGGCGACGACAAGACGACCGGCGTTGATTTCGCCGAGGGCGATGTCGCGGGTTCGCGCTTGGGCGACCTGAGCCGCAAGGCGCCGATCGGCCTGCCCGGCCTGTCGGAGCCGGAGACGGTGCGCCACTATACCCGTCTGTCGCGTCAGAACTATGCGATCGACCTCGGCCTGTTCCCGCTGGGTTCGTGCACGATGAAGCACAATCCGCGCCTGAACGAGAAGATGGCGCGCCTGCCGGGCTTCAGCGACGTTCACCCGCTCGCGCCGGTCGACACGGTGCAGGGCGCGCTGGAGGTCATTCACCAACTGGCGCACTGGCTGGTCACGCTGACCGGCATGACCTCGGTCGCGATGAGCCCCAAGGCGGGCGCGCATGGCGAGCTGTGCGGTATCCTGGCGATCAAGGCGGCGCTGGAAAAGCGGGGAGAGGGCCATCGCAAGGTGATCCTGGTCCCTGAATCGGCGCACGGCACCAACCCGGCGACGGCGGCGTTCGCGGGCTTCTCGGTCGAGGATATTCCCGCGACCGCCGATGGCCGTGTCGATACCGCGGCGCTGAAGGCGCGGCTGGGCCCGGACGTGGCGGGCGTCATGATTACGAACCCGAACACCTGCGGCCTGTTCGAGCGTGACTTGAAGGACATTTCCGATGCGGTCCATGCCGCTGGTGGCTATGTCTATTGCGACGGCGCGAACTTCAACGCCATCGTCGGGCGCGTGCGTCCGGGAGATCTGGGCGTCGATGCGATGCACATCAACCTGCACAAGACCTTCTCGACCCCGCATGGCGGCGGCGGGCCGGGTTCGGGGCCGGTGGTGTTCTCGGAGGCGCTGACGCCGTTTGCGCCTTTGCCCTTCGTCGAGAAGACGGGTGAGGGCTTCCGCCTGGTCGAGGAAGAGAATGCCGACGACCATCACGCCGACAGCTTCGGCCGCATGGTCGCCTTCCACGGCCAGATGGGCATGTTCACCCGCGCGCTGACCTATATCCTCAGCCACGGTGCCGATGGCCTGCGCCAGGTCGCCGAGGACGCGGTGCTCAACGCCAATTACGTCCTGCGCTCGCTGGAGAATACGCTCGACGCCCCCTTCGCCAGGAGCGGCCCGTGCATGCACGAAGCCATCTTCTCGGACGAGGGCCTGGCCGAAGGCTTCTCGACGATCGACGTCGCCAAGGCGCTGATCGACGAGGGTTTCCACCCGATGACCATGTATTTCCCGCTGGTCGTCCATGGCGCGATGCTGGTCGAGCCGACCGAAACCGAGTCGAAGGCCGCGCTCGACCAGTTCATCGGCGCGCTGCGTTCGGTGGCAGAGCGGGCCAAGGCGGGCGACGCCTCGCTCAAGACCGCACCGCACTTCGCGCCGCGCGCGCGCCTCGACGAGACGCTCGCCGCACGCAAGCCCGTGCTGGTGTGGAAGGACAAGGCGGCCTGATCGGATAAGCCCTCACCCTTTGCACTCGAATGGCGGGTGGGAAGGGTGAGGGCATTTCGCAGGTCGAAGCACGTGCGCCTCCACAATTCAGTCGCCCCGGTCAGGCGGCATATTCCGGCCCGCCAGATCCGTCGCCATGCGCTTTGACGCGATCCAGGCGGACACGCTGGAATCGATCCTGCGTTGGCGCCGCGACGTGCGGCATTTCCGCAACCAGCCGGTCGACGAAACGGTTCTGACCCGGCTCGCCGAAGCGATGGCGCTGGCGCCCTCGGTCGGCAATGCCCGGCCATGGCGGGTGATCCGGGTGGAAGATCCCGCGCTCCGTGGCGCCGTCCGGGCCGATTTCCAACGATGCGACGAGGAAGCGGCGGCCGGCTATGCCGACGAACAGGCCGTCGCCTACCGTGCGCTGAAACTCGCCGGGCTCGACGCCGCGCCGGTGCAATTGGCGGTCTTCACCCATATCGACCCGGCGGAAGGCCATGGCCTCGGCCGCCGCACCATGCCCGAAACGCTGCGTCAGTCGACGGCGATGGCGATCCACACGCTGTGGCTGGCGACACGCGCGGCGAATCTGGGGATGGGAATGGTCTCGATCCTCGATCCCACCGCGATGGAGCGGATTTTCGCGGTGCCGGAGGACTGGGCCTTCACCGCCTATCTCTGCCTCGGCCATGCCGAGTGGGACGACGATACCCCGCTGCTCCACCGGATTGGATGGCAGGAGAATGCGCCCACCCGGTGGGAGGTGCGGTAACAAATATCCTCCCCTGGAAGGGGAGGAATAAAGTCAGTCCTCGGCTGCGGCCGAGATCGTCTGCTGCTTGCCCAGCCTCTGCTCGCGCCAGACGATGAACAATCCGCTGGCGATGATGACCGGCGCGCCCAACCACGTGCCCGTCGTCGGCAGCACCCCGAAGATCAGCCAGCCATAGACGGTCGCCCAGATCAGCCCGGAATAGTCCATCGGCACCACCGCCGCGACCGGCGCCAGCCGCGACGCACCGGTCAGCGCCAACTGGCCCAGCCCGCCGGCGAGCCCGATCGAGACCAGCACCACCCAGGTCAGCGGATCGTGCATCTTCAGGTGGAAGGCATAAGGCACGGCGATGAAGGGCAGGGTCAGGACGGTGAAATAGAAGACGGTCGTGGTCGCCGGTTCGTCGCGCAACTGGCGCAGCACGATCGCGACGATCGCGACGAACATCGCCGCCATCAGGCCCACGAACGCCCCGAACAGCGACATGTCGCTCGCCCCCGGCCGCACGACCAGCAGCACGCCCACAAAGCCGACCAGCACCGCGCTCCAGCGCTGCCATCCCGTCTTCTCACCCAGCACCAGCGCGCCCAGCAGCGTGGCGAAGATCGGCACCGTGAACTGGAACGTCGTCGCCTCGGCCAGCGGCAACAGCATCACCGCGCCGAAGGTGAAGACCATGCCGACCAGCCCGACCATCGCCCGCTTGGCATGGCCCTTCAGTCGCTGCGTACGCAACGATTGGAGTCCCGGCCCCGCCAGGACGAAGGCCAGCACGACCGGCAGCGCGCAGAGCTGGCGAAAGAACATGGTCTCGGAAAGCGTCGCCCCGCGCGACTCGGCCAGCTTCACAAAGGCCGACATGGTCGACAGGAAGAAGATGGCGATCAGGCGCAGGCCGATGCCTTTGAGCACGCGGTCATCGGACATGGGGGGCTCCTAGCCGGTGCACGCCCAGGACGAAAGGCCACACGCAGCCGCCCTATTGGCGAACCGCCCCCTTTGCCGCTATCGGGCGGGCATGAAGCACGCTCTGTCCGTCACCCGCGACGCGGATTTCTCCGCCTGGTATCAGTCCGTCATCGCCGAGGGCGATCTGGCCGAGGAATCGGGCGTCCGTGGCTGCATGGTCATCCGCCCCTGGGGTTATGGCATCTGGGAGCGTATCCAGCGCCTGCTCGACGACCGCATCAAGGCGACGGGGCATGAGAATTGCTATTTCCCGCTGTTCATCCCGCTGTCCTATTTCGAGAAGGAAGCCGAGCATGTCGACGGCTTCGCCAAGGAAATGGCGGTCGTCACCCATCACCGGCTGATCGCGGACGGCAAGGGCGGGCTGGTCCCCGATCCCGAGGCGAAGCTGGAAGAGCCGCTTGTCGTGCGCCCGACCTCCGAGACGGTGATCGGCACCGCCTTTGCCCGCTGGGTCCAGTCGTGGCGCGACCTGCCCGTCCTCATCAACCAGTGGGCCAATGTCGTCCGCTGGGAAATGCGCACCCGCATGTTCCTGCGCACCGCCGAATTCCTGTGGCAGGAAGGGCATACCGCGCATGCCACGGTGGACGAAGCACGCGCCGAGACGCTCCGGATGCTGGAAGTCTATCGCAGCTTCGTCGAGGATTGCCTCGCCATGCATGTCATCGCCGGTGAGAAGCCGGAGAATGAGCGCTTCCCCGGCGCGGTCGAGACCTATTCGATCGAGGGGATGATGCAGGACGGCAAGGCGCTGCAGGCCGGGACCAGCCACTTCCTGGGTGACAATTTTGCAAAGGCGCAGAATATCCGTTTCCAGAATGCCGAGGGTGGGCTGGACTTCGCGCAAACGACCAGCTGGGGCGTGTCGACCCGGATGATCGGCGGCATGATCATGGTCCACGGCGACGATGACGGCATGCGCGTGCCGCCCAAGGTCGCGCCGTGGCAGGTGGTGATCGTGCCGATGCTGCGCGATCAGCCCGAGGACGAGGCGCTGCTGGCCTATTGCCGCGACCTGCAAAAGGAACTGGTCGGTCAGCCGGCACTCGGTGAGCCGATCCGTGCGATGGTCGATGCACGCGCGCAAAAGGCCGCCAACAAGCGCTGGGGCTGGGTCAAGAAGGGCGCGCCGGTCATCATCGAGGTCGGCGGTCGCGACATGGCGGGCGGCAACGTCTCGGTCATCCGCCGCGACCGGCTGTACCGCGAGGACGGCAAGCTGGATTCGGTCGTGCAGCCGCGTGGGGATTTCGTGTCGGGCGTGGCGGACCTGCTGGCCGACATCCAGGGCGAGCTCCATCGCCAGTCGGCCGAGCGGTTGAAGGCGCAGATCGTGCCGGTCGACGACTGGGCGGGCGTGGAAGCGCATTTCGCCGACGGTGTAAAGAACCCCGGATGGGTCGATGTCCGGTGGGCCAAGCCCACGGGTGCCGAGCTGGAGCAGGTGGTCGAGAAGCTGAAGGCGCTGAAGCTGACCATCCGCAATGTGCCGATGGGCCAGACCGGGTGTGACGACGGCCCCTGCATCTTCACCGGCCGCGAGGCGGTGGAGCGGGTGCTGATCGGCCGGGCGTACTGACAAAGCTCCCCCTCCCGCAGGCGGGAGGGGGTTGGGGGGAGGGCTACGGGTCTCACCGAGACCATGGCTTGTGGCTTTTCCCTCCCCCGGCCCCTCCCGCTTGCGGGAGGGGAGAAGAAAGGGGGGCTATCGCCGCACCAACCCCTTCCACGGCAAATCCGGCCCGGCGGGCACGATTCCCGTCGGGTTCAGCTCCAGATGGCTGGCATAATAATGCGTCTTGATGTGATCGAGATGCACCGTCGCCGCGATCTCCGGGATCGCCAGCATCCGCTCCAGCAATCCCTCCAACGCCGGATAATCCTGCACTCGCCGGACATTGCACTTGAAATGCCCGTGATAGACCGCGTCGAAGCGCACCAGCGTGGTGAACAGGCGGATATCCGCCTCGGTCATCCGGTCGCCGACCAGCCATTCGCGGCCCGCTAGCCGTTCCTCCAGCGCATCCAACTCCGCGAATAGCGGGCCGACCGCTTCGTCATACGCACCTTGCGTCTTGGCGAAGCCGCATTTGTAGACGCCGTTGTTCACCCGGTCATAGACGGGGTCGTTGACCGCATCAATTTCGCCGCGAAGTTCGGCGGGGTAAAAATCCCCCTCCCGCGCACCCAGCCCGTCGAACGCGGTATTGAACATGCGGATGATCTCGGCCGACTCGTTGCTGACGATTGTGCCCCGTTCCTTGTCCCACAGCACCGGCACCGTGACCTTGCCGTTATAGTCGTCGCGGGCACGGGCATAGAGCTGCCACAGATACTCCGATCCATGGAGCGGATCGCCGGTCCCGCCCCGCTCCGTCGCGAAGGTCCACCCATTCTCCCGCATCAGCGGATCGACCACCGACAGGCCGATCATGTCCTCCAGTCCTTTGAGCGCGCGGACGATCATCGTGCGATGCGCCCAGGGGCAGGCATAGGAGACGTACAGATGATAGCGCCCCGCCTCGGCGCGGTGGCCGGTCTGGCCATCGGGGCCAAGGCCACCATCCGCCGTCACCCAGTCGCGAAAGCCGGAATCAGGGCGCTTGAAGCTGCCCTTCTCGTCCGACTTGAACAGCCCGTCAGCGTGCCAGACGCCGTCCACCATATTGCCCATGCGTGTGTCTCCTCGGGGGAGGGTACGCATGGGGGCGGGGGAGCGATCCCAAAGATCCTCCCCGGCACGGGGAGGTGGCAGGCCGAAGGCCTGACGGAGGGGGGCTTCCTCATAGGGTGTCCTATGTGGCGATCCCCCTCCACCAGCTTCGCTGGTCCCCCTCCCCGTGCCGGGGGGGATTAGCGCCGCTTGCCGTTGTGGCGGATGTTCGTGGGGCGTCCGCGGCGTTTCAGCACCCGGCGCGGCTCGGGCGCCGCACCCTTGCCCTCGGGCAGCTCGAAGCGCAGCGCGCCCGACACCGGGTTCGCCTCGGCCAAACGCAGCGGCAGGCGCTGGCCCAGCTTGTAGATTTCCCGCGTCTTCTCGCCGAGCAACTGCTGCGAGCTTTCGTCATAATGGAAATAATCGCCGCCCAGGTCGCGGATCGGCATCAACCCGTCACCGCCCACGCCGTTGACGGTCGCGAAGAAGCCGAAATTGGTGACGCCGGTGATCCGCGTCTCGACCACCTGACCGACATGCTCGGCGAGATAGGCCGCGACATAGCGGTCGATCGTCTCGCGCTCCGCTTCCATCGCGCGGCGCTCATATTGGCTGATCGAGGTGCCCAGCCGCTCCATCTCCTCGCCCTCCGGCAGCAGGCCGCCATCGCCCAGCTTGTACGCCCCCACCAGCGCACGGTGGACGACCAGATCGGCATAGCGCCGGATCGGCGAAGTGAAATGCGCGTAGGACCCCAGCGACAGGCCGAAATGCCCCTGGTTGATCGGCGCGTAATAGGCCTGGGTCTGCGAGCGCAGGATTTGCTCCATCACCTGCGGACGGAAGTCCGCGTCGCCGATCTTGTCGATGATCCGGTTGAAGGTCGCCGGGCGGATCACCTGTCCCATGGCGAAGGGGATGTCGAAGGTTTCGAGATACTCCTTCAACGCGACCAGCTTGGTGCGGCTGGGCACCTCATGGACGCGGTACATCACGGGTGCCTTCTTCGCCTCCAGCGCCTTGGCGGCGGCGACGTTGGCGGCGATCATGTAATCCTCGATCAGCCGGTGCGCATCCAGCCGTGCGCGTGGCGCCACCGACAGGATGCGGCCATTCTGGTCGAGCACCACGCGCCGCTCGGGCAGGTCGAGGTCGAGCGGCTCGCGATCGTCGCGCGCCTTGGCCAGCGTCGCCCAACAGTCCCAGAGCGGGCGCAGCGCCTTCTCGGTCAGCGGGTGCGACAGCTCGCCATCAATGGCGGCCTGCGCGTCTTCATAGGCGATGTTCGCCGCCAGCCGCACGAGCGCGCGGGTGAAGCGGAAAGACTTGAGCTTGCCGTCCTTCGTCACCTGAAGATGACAGGCGAGCGCGGCGCGGTCCTCGCCTTCCTTCAGCGAACAGACATCAGCCGACAGGATCTCGGGCAGCATCGGCACGACTCGGTCGGGAAAATAGACCGAGTTGCCGCGCCGCCGCGCATCCTTGTCGATCGCCGAGCCCGGGCGGACATAAAAGCTGACATCCGCGATCGCGACGATGGCGCGCCAGCCCTCGGGATTGGCGGGATCGTCGTCGGGCGCGGCCCAGACCGCGTCGTCATGGTCGCGCGCATCGACCGGATCGATCGCGACGATGGGCAGATCGCGCAGGTCTTCGCGGTCGTCGCCCAGCGGCTGGCGCGCGACCCGCTCGGCCTCCTCCAGCGTCTCGGGCTGGAAGCGGTCGGGAATCTCGAACTTGTGGATCGCGATCAGCGAGAAGCTGCGCGGCGCGAAGGGATCGCCCAGCCGCTCGACCACCTTCGCGGTGATACGCGGCGGACGGCCCGCCTTTTCGGCCAGCACCAGGTCGCCCGCTTCTGCGCCGCCGGTGTCGGACACCATCATCTCGCGCCGGTCCTTCTTATCGACGCTCGTCAGCCAGAAGCGCCCGGCTTCCTCGCGCAGCACGCCCAGCACCTGTTCGGAGGCGGGCGCGATCGTCTTCATGACATGCGCGATCCAGCCGCCACCCGCTTCCTCGGTACGCGCCAGCACCCGCTGGCCGATGCCGAGCGACCCACGCTTGCGTTCGCGGATACGCAGCCGCGGGATGGGGATGCCGTCGGCCTCCCAGCGCTCCGGCTGGCCCCAGACATTGCCGCCGTCATCGACATCGACGATGCGCAGCACCGTCACCTTGGGCAGCCCGCCCATCTTGTGAAAGGCGCGGCCGGGGGCACTGTCGATCAGCCCCTCATCGGCCATATCCTTGAGCAGCGCCTTCAGCCCGATCTTCTCCTGCGCGGAGAGACCGAAAGCGCGCGCGATCTCACGCTTGCCTGCCGGTTGGTCCGACTGTTCGATGAAGGCGAGGATTTGCTCACGGGTCGGCAGACCCGGCTGGGGTTTTTTCATGGGCTTGAGATAGGGGGTGGGGCGGGCGGCGTCACCCCTTCAATCCTCCCCGGCACGGGGAGGGGGACCAGCGAAGCTGGTGGAGGGGGCGTTCCACGAAGCGAGGCATCTGCGGTGCCCCCCCTCCACCACCGCTTCGCGGCGGTCCCCCTCCCCTTGCAGGGGAGGACTAACAGGGTCATGATCCAATGTAATACCAGTATGGCGTAGCGGGACGGGCAGAACATGATGAATTTATGGGCTTCGGCCGCGATCCTGGCGGCGGCGCCGAGCGCGGAGGCCGATCTCGATCGGCTGGCAGCGACGCTGGGCTATCGCTACACCATATTGACCAACCGCCCGGCGTCCTGCCCGACCGACACCCCGCGCTGTTTCGAGGCGGACATCGCCATCGCCGTGCCCGAAGGCGCGCCGAGCCTGCCGGTCGAAATCCGCTACAGCCTGGTCAATCCGGTGCTGAAGATCGAGAGCGACACGTTCGACAACCGCGCGATCAACGGCGATCTGAACGTCCTGACGCTGAAACCCGGCCAGTCGCTGAAGCCGGGCCAGACTTATCATGTGAAGCTGACCGGCCTGGGCGCGTTCTTCTCGCGCAACCACATGATGCCGAATGCGACGTTGGCCGTGGCGGGGCTGACCCCGCGCGTGATCGCCGCGACCCGGACGGGAACCGATGCCGCGACGGGGCTGGAGACCTTGCCGTTCGTCGCGCCGATGACCGATGAGGCGGCACTGGCCCGCAGTGCGCCGGACGACCAGACCGTGTGGCGGACGCCCGAACGCGCCTTCAAGCTATACGCCGAACGCGGCGCGCCGACGCCGGTCGATGTCGCGATCCTGCCCAAGCCGATGAAGGTCACGCGGCCAACTGGTGCCCCAGTCGACCTGTCCAAGGGGCTGCGCGTCTCGACGCAAGGCTTCACCCGCGCCGCCGTCGCGCCCGCGCTGGCCGGATTGCCGATGGGAACGGTGCCGCTGATCATCCGCAAACAGGCGGGGATCGCGCCTGAAGGCTATCGCCTGGCCATCGGGCAGGGCGGCGTGACCATTGCGGCAGCGGATGCGGCGGGGGCGTCCTATGCGCTGCGCTCGCTGGCGCAGCAGATGGCGGCGGAGGGCACAACCCTTCGCCCACTGATCGTCGAGGATGCGCCGCGCTACGGCTTTCGCGGGCTGCACATCGATCTGGCGCGCAACTTCCACAGCAAGGCCGAAATCCTGAAGCTGATCGAGCAGATGGCGGCCTATAAGCTCAACACACTCCATCTGCATCTGGGCGATGACGAGGGCTGGCGGTTGCAGATCGCGAGCTTGCCCGAACTGACCGAGGTCGGGGCCTATCGCTGCGACGACCTGAGCGAAAAGACGTGCCTGCAACCGCAGCTCGGCGCGGACCCTGCCAGGGATGCCCCGACCAACGGCTATCTGACCGCCGCCGATTATTCCGACATCCTGCGTGCCGCCAAGGCACGGCAGATCGAGGTCATCCCGTCCTTCGACATGCCTGGCCATTCGCGCGCGGCGATCCGGTCGATGGAGGCGCGCTATCAGCGGCTGCTGGCGAAGGGCGACAAGGCGGGGGCGGAGCGGTTCCGGCTGGTCGAGCCGGGCGACACCACCCGCTATTCCAGCGTCCAGCATTATGACGACAACACGCTGAACGTCTGCATCCCCAACACCTATCGCTTCATCGACACGGTGATCGACGACATCGCCACCCTGCACAAGGCGGCGGGGATGCCGCTGACCACCTATCATATCGGCGCGGACGAGACGGCGGGCGCCTGGGTCCAGTCACCCGCCTGCCAGGTAATGATGTCGAAAACCGGCATGCAGCCCAAGCAGCTCGGTGCGTACTTCATCGAGCGGATTTCCGCTGATCTCGCCAAGCGCGGCATCGCGGTTGCGGGGTGGAGTGACGGGCTGGGCCATACCGACCCGGCGAAGATGCCCGCAAACGTTCAGACCAATATCTGGAGCAATCTGCACGCGGGCGGCGTGGCCGAGGCGCATGGACAGGCCAATCGCGGGTGGAAGACGGTGCTGTCGATCCCCGATCTCGGCTATTTCGACATGCCCTATGCCGCCGATCCGAACGAGACGGGCTATGACTGGGCGTCGCGCGGGGTGGACAGTTTCCAGGTGTTCGGCTTCATGCCGGGCAATCTCGCCGCCAATGCCGCGCTGATCCCCAATATCCTCGCCCAGCCCAAGGCCATTGCCGACACCGTACCGCTTCAGCCAGGTCGCGGCATCGCCGGGCTACAGGCGCAATTGTGGAGCGAGACGGTACGTCGCGACAGCCAGGTCGACTATATGCTCTTCCCGCGTCTGCTGGCGCTGGCCGAGCGGGCGTGGAACAAGCCGGAGTGGGAACCGGCCTATGTCGCAGGGACCGCCTATCAGCCGAACGACCAGCGCGTCGACCGGACCAGGCTTCTCGCCGGATGGCGGGATTTCGCCGGACGGATGGGTGTGCAGATGCGGCTGCTCGACCGGGCGGACGTCACCTATCGCCTCGCCCCGCCGGGCGCGCGGATCGTGAATGGCAGGCTGGAGGCCAATGCCGAGTTTCCCGGCACGCCAATCGAATATCGCACCGGCAACACCGCCTGGGCCCGCTATGACGGGCCGGTGGCGGTAACGGGGGTGGTCGAGCTTCGCACCCGCACCCCCGATGGCCGCCGCGCCAGCCGGACGGTTACGGTTTCGCCGTAACTGCGATCAGGCTCGGCGCGTCGGCGATGAACGTGTCGAGCACGCCATCGGCGATCTTGATCGGCCCATCGAAGCGGACCGCGCCGGGGATGCTCTGCACGGCGGCGGCCTGCGCGGCGATCCTTTGGGCATCGGCGAAATAGCGGATGGCGGTGGCGCTCCCCTGATCGGCGGCGGTAAGCCCGGCGGCGGTCAGCTGCAACGAGCGGCCCCAAAGCTGCATCGCGTCCAGCCACGGGCGCGCCTGTTCGGCAAAGCCGGGGTCGACCACGCCGGCGCGGATCGTGTCGGGCGCATCGGTGATCGCATCGGCCTTGGCGCGTAACATGGCCAGGGCGGCACGGCGTTCGCCCGCATCGCCATTGGCCAGCGCTTCGCGGACATGGTCAAGCAGCGCCTTCAGCCTGGGGGCCTGTTCCTGCCAGGGCTGGCTGCCGAAGGTGGGGGCGAGATGTTCGACATCGAACAACTCCAGCAAGGCGGCGGTCGCCCGCGCGTCGCCCCCGGCCAGATCGCGTGCGGCGAAATGCCAGGTGCGGTCGGCGTCATAACCCTTGTCGTTCCAACCAAAGGCGAGGACCCCGGTCACCGCCACGCGGCTGGGCGCTTCCTGGTTCATCGGGTTGGAGAGAATCCCGGTCAGCTCGGTCGACAGGCCCGCCTCGCGCTTGGCATAGGGCGCGAGCAGCAGCCGCCCGGCCGAGCTGGCATAATCGTTGACCGGATAATTGTCCCAGAGCAGCGTCTTGCGCCCGAACGCCTTGGTCGCGGCCTTGGCATCGGGGACCGAGATGGCGGGCGGCACGACGTCGGTGCCGGTCCATTGCACGACGATGCGCGGGTTCAGGTTCGCGCGGAGAGCTGCCTTGTAGGGGCTTTCCTTGGCGTCATAATATTCGGTCGGCACCATGATCAGCGGGCGCGAGGCGGGGTCCTGTTTCAGCAGGTCGGCCTGCACCGCGTTCAGCAATTTGGACTGGGCGACCCCGGCGGCTTGCGCACCCGAGGGGCCGAAGGCGGCCTTGTCCGCCTCGCAATTCCACTTCTGATATTCGATGTCGTCGAGCGCGACATAGAAGCTGTGCACGCCGATCCCGCGCAACGCGGCGAATTTGCGCAGCAGCGTCTGCTCGTCGGCCGGGTTGGAGAAGCAGATTGAGGGGCCGGGCGAGATCGCATAGACGAAATCGACATGGTTGGCGCGCGCGGTCGCGACCAGCGTGCCCAGCGCCTTCAGCGTCTCCGCCGGATAGGCCTCGCGCCACTTGTCGCGTGCGAAGGGATCGTCCTTGGGGCTGTAGACATAGGTGTTGGCCTTCATCTGGCCCAGGAAGTTCAGATGCTTGGTGCGGTCCGCCATCGACCAGGGCTTGCCGTAGAAACCCTCGATTGTGCCGCGGATCGGCATGGCGGGATGGTCGCGGATGGTCAGCGCGGGGACGGTCTTGCGCGTCAGCAACTGGCGGAAGCTCTGCGCGGCGTGGAACAGCCCGTCCGCGTCATGCCCGGCCAGCGTGATCAGGCCGGCACCGATCGCGCGGGTGGCGAGCGTATAGCCCTCCGCCTTGTCCTCGGGGCGCGCCTGGCTGCGGTTCAGTGCGTCGCGGACCAGCGCAGCGCTGTCGGGGCCGATCACGATCGTCGGACGGTCGGGCGTCACGGGGAGGCGGGTGGCGGTTTGAATCTCGGTGACGCCCGCCCGGGCCAGCAAGGTGTGGATTAGTGTGGCGGTCTCCGGCTCGGTGCCCGGTGCGACGATCAGCGTGGCGGCGCGGCCCAGCGGGAAGGCGCCATCTTCCAACGTCATCGACACGGGCGTCGGGAAGATGGCGGGAAGGGTGACGGGGCTGGCCTGTGCCGCCGGGGTGAGGAGCGCCAGGGTGATCGCCACCAGCGCGCCGCCCGTCCATCTGTTTGCCGCCCGCGCCATCCTCAATCTCCGGTATTTAACTGGTATTGTCGGAACCTAGGGGAGAGGGGGGCGGGCTGCAAGCGCGATTGCGGGTGGTCTTTCAGGGGGTTGTGGGTGAGGTTGGAACGTGGCCTTCGACTACGCTCAGGTTGAACGGATGTTGGCACGTAAACCAATCCCTCGCTCCGTTCAGCCTGAGCGAAGTCGAAGGTCAAGGGAAGCCATGGCCTTGAGAATGGTATTAAACCGGCTCTATCAATCGTGGAACTGAAGGCTCGCCAGCCGCGCATACAGCCCGCCGCCGGCGATCAGCTCGGAATGGCGGCCCTGTTCGACGATCCGCCCGCCATCCATCACCACGATCCGCTCGGCCGCGCGCACGGTCGCCAGCCGGTGCGCGATGACCAGCGTCGTGCGGTTCGCCATCAACCGCTCCAGTGCCTGCTGCACCAGCTGCTCGCTCTCGGCATCCAGCGCGCTGGTTGCCTCGTCGAGCAACAGGATCGGCGCATCGCGCAGCAGCGCGCGGGCGATGGTGATACGCTGGCGCTGGCCCCCCGACAGCCGCGCACCGCCTTCGCCGAGGAAGGTGTCCAGCCCCTGCGGCAGGCCATGCAGGAAGTCGGCGGCGTTGGCGGCTTCGGCGGCGGCCCAGAGTTCGTCGTCGCTCGCCTCCCACCGGCCATAGCGGAGATTGTCACGCGCCGACGCGCCGAAGATCACCGTCTCCTGCGGCACCATCGCGATGCGCGCCCGGATCGCCGCCGGATCGGCGTCGCGCAATGATACGCCGTCGAGCGAGATATCGCCGCTCTGCGGATCGTAGAATCGCTCGGCCAGCTGGAACAGCGTCGACTTGCCCGCGCCCGAGGGGCCGACCACCGCCACCGTTTCGCCGGGGCGGATGTCGAGCGAGAAGTCGTTCAATGCGGCGACCTCGGGCCGGGTCGGATAATGGAAGACGACATGTTGGAAATGCAGCGCGCCCATCGGGATCACGGGCAGCACGGCCGGGGCGGGGGGCGGCGCGATCTCGGGCTGTTCGGCGAGCAGCTCGGCCAGCCGTTGCGCCGCGCCGGATGCGCGCAATATGTCGCCCCACACCTCGGTCAGCGCCTGGAACGAGCCGGCGACCAGCATGCCCGTGACCACGAAGGCGGTCAGCGATCCGCCCGACAGCCGCCCGCTGGCGACATCGGCAACCGCTTCCCAAAGGAGCAGCGTCAACCCGCCAAAGAACAACCCGATCACCATCGCGGTCATCACGGCGCGCAGCAGGAAGCGCTTGCGCGAGGTGGCGAAGCCGTTGCTGACCGCCAGTTCGAACCGCTCGGCCTCGCGGCGTTCCTGTCCGAACGCCTGGACGACCTTCATCGCGCCCAACGTCTCGACCGCGGTCGCGCCGATCTCTGCCAGCTTGTCCTGGCTGTCGCGCGAATAGCTGCGCACCTTTTTGCCCAGCACCACGATGGGCAGTACGACCAGCGGGATGCAGACCAGCAGCGACAAGGTTAGCTTGGGCGACAGCGCGAAAAGATAGATGGTGCCGCCGATCCCGATTACGATGTTGCGCAGCGCGATCGACACGGTCGAGCCGACCACCTGCTCGATGATCGCGGTGTCGGCGGTCAGGCGGCTGGCGATTTCGGAGGGGCGGTTCTCTTCGAAGTAACGCGGCGCCAGTCGCAGCAGATTGGCCTGCACCGCGATGCGGATGTCCGCCACCGTCCGCTCGCCGAGCCAGGATACGAAGTAGAAGCGGAAGGCGGTGGCGATCGCCAGCACCAGCACCACCGCCAGCAGCCCCTGGAAATAGGGCGCGATATTGCCGGTATCGCTCATCCGGCCGAAGCCGTGATCGATCACCTTCTGAAAGGTGCGTGGGATGAACAACGTCGCGCTGGCGGCGACCAGCAGCGACAGCGCGGCCGCCGCCAGATGCGCGGGGTAGCGCAGCGTGAAGCGCCAGACCATTTTCAGATTGCTCAGACGGCGGCTGGGCGGAACGGCGGGCTTGGGGGCAGCGGCGGATTTGGCCATGATGGCACGCGGCCTAGCAGCGCTACGGGGCAGGCTCAACGCCGGCGACGGCGTCCACGCATCGTTCGGGCGCTTTCGAACGTTATGCAAAGCGTCGGACCACGGCAATATGACGGGATCGCCATATTATGGTCATCTTGCGCAAACGGTTTCGTGGTAGGTGGAACGTGATCATGGCTCCCGATCGCGGAGCGCGAAGGAATCGACGATGCTGTATGACGCCTATGAAATGCAACGCTCGATGCTGGCGGGCGCGAGTGCGCTGGCCAATTTCGGTGCGGGGCTGCTCCAGAATCCGGCCAACCCTTTCGCCTATTTCGGCGGCGGCGCGGTCATGGGATCGGCGCTGGAGGTGTTCGCCCACGCCTCGGCGCCGCGCGGCAAGCCCGCTTTCGGCCTGACCAAGACGGTCGTCGATGGGCGCGAAGTGGTCGTCCATGAGGAGATCGTGGCGCGCAAGCCCTTCGGTCAGCTCAAGCGTTTCCGCCGCGATGGCGTCGAGAACAGCCCGCGCCTGCTGATCGTCGCGCCGATGTCGGGCCATTACGCCACGCTGCTGCGCGGCACGGTCGAGCGGATGCTGCCGACCTGCGAAGTCTATATCACCGACTGGCGCGACGCGAAGCTTGTGCCGCTGTCGGAGGGGCGGTTCGATTTCGACGATTATGTCGATTACATCATCGATTTCCTGAGCGAAGTGGGGCCGGGCGCGCACATGCTGGCTGTGTGTCAGCCCTCGGTGCCCTGCTATGTCGCGGCCTGTGTCATGAGCGCGGACAAGCATCCCTACACCCCGCGCACGCTGACCCTGATGGGCGGGCCGGTCGATACGCGCGAGGCGCCGACCGCCGTCAACCTGCTGGCGACAGAGCGGCCGCATGCCTGGTTCGAGCAGAACGCGATCGCGACCGTGCCGATGACCTATCCGGGCGCGGGGCGGCGGGTCTATCCGGGCTTCCTGCAGCTGGCCGGGTTCATGTCGATGAACCTGGGCAACCACATGATTTCGCACTGGGAGATGTTCAAGCATCTGGTCCAGGGCGATGACGAGGGGGCCGAGGCGACGAAGCGCTTCTATGACGAATATCGCGCGGTGTGCGACATGACGTCGGAATTCTATCTCCAGACCGTCGAACTGGTGTTCCAGCGCCATGCGCTGCCCAAGGGCGAGATGCTGCACCATGGCAAGCGCGTCGATCCGGGCGCGATCACCGACATCGGCATCCTGGCGATCGAGGGCGAGCGCGACGATATTTCGGGCCTGGGCCAGACCCGCGCGGCGCTGACGCTGGCGACCAATCTGCCGGAGGACAAGAAGCGTTATTATATGGCCGAGAATGTCGGCCATTACGGCATTTTCAATGGCTCCAAGTGGCGCAACCGCATCGCGCCGGTGGTCGAGGAGTGGATTCAGACCAACGCCTAATTCTCAACGCAAATCCAACCCTCCGTTCAGCCTGAGCGTAGTCGAAGGCCACGCGACGCACCCAGCCAAAAGCGTATGGCGGAGGTTTCCCCTTGGCCTTCGACTACGCTCAGGCTGAACGGGGCGGGGGACAGGGTCAGGATATAGAAAAGCGCCCGGAAGCCATGGCCTCCGGGCGTTTTCCATTCCGGCAATCGCGGATTACGCGACCGAGCCGACCACCGCATGGCTGGACGATTCGTCCGAACGGATCGTGCCACCGAACAGCATCTTCACTCGGCCCGACAGCGAGATGTCGGTTTCCCACAGCTCGGCCGAATTGATGTCGAAGCGCAGCAGCGTCAGGTTCGGGTCCGATTTTCCTTCCGGGAACCAGGCCTCGACCTGATTATTCCACAGCTTGTCGATCTGCGCCGGATCATTGTCCCTGGTCACCTGGCCCGACAGGCACGCGAAGAAGTCGTGACCCTTGCCGACGAACTGCGCCATCGCCTCACCGCCCTTGGCGATACGGTTGTCGCGACCGGCGAAGAAGAACAGCGTGTTGGGCTGATCGTCATCGATCTGCGCGGTCATCGGTTCGGAATGCTGACCGTCGTTCAGACCGATCATGACGAACGGGCTGTCCTTCAGCTTGTCGAGGAACTTGGCGGCGATTTCCTGGGGGCTGTCGTCGGCCATCATGGCTCTCCTGTTCAAGGGGTTTGACGGGAGAACGACGCGGGGGCGGGGATGGTTGCCAGCACTCTTGTAGAAAGGCTTTCTACAAGACAGGCCCCTGACACGGCTCGACGGAATGTGCCACAAAGCCTCCGACGGCACTTCCGCCGTCGAACGCAGAAAGGACCGTGAATGTCCGTCTCCGATCTGTGCCTGATCCTGGGCGTCATCATCGCCTTCGCGACCTTGGTCGTGAAGATCGTTGAGGCTCGCAACAGGTAAGGTGCCCGGCGGGGCTTGGGTTGCAGCCCAGGCCCCAAAGGCATTTGAGCCCCGGCCGTTGCAGCAGCCGGGGCTCTACAGAAAGGCGGATGTCCGTCGCCTTCAATTGATATACGCCAATATCATCAAAATTTCAATTCTGATGACAATCGCGAGCCACGCCCCACCTCGTATCAAATGATACCCAATCCCCATATTTCTCGCTAAGCGCTGGTCCATCACAGCATAGCCCTGCGACCCGCCTGCGGGCCGCCCGACCGGACCTGAAGACCTATGACCTCTGCCGTTACCGCTGACGCGCGCAAGACCATGAAATTGCTGTATCGCGCCCCCGAGCCCGATGTCCTGAAGCCGCTGCTCGACCGCGCCGCCGCGACGCCGGAAGCGCGCGAGCGGATCATGGGCCATGCCTCGGGCCTGCTCGCCGATCTTCGCGCAGCGCAGAATCGCGGCTGGGTGAACCAGTTCCTCCAGGAATATCGCCTCAACTCGTCCGAGGGCGTCGCGCTGCTCAGCCTCGCCGAGGCGTTCCTGCGCGTGCCCGATCCCGAGACGGCGGACCTGCTCATCGCCGACAAGCTGGGTGAGGCGGACTGGCGCGCGCATACCGGGCGTTCGGCATCGAAGCTGGTCAACTCGGCCACCTGGGGTCTGGTCGTCGGCCGTGCGCTGGTGGGCGAAGGCGAGGCGGGCCCGCTCAAGCGCCTGCTGTCGCGCGCGGGCGAGCCGTTCGTGCGGCAGGCGGTCGGCGCCGCGATGCGGATGATGGGCGAGATCTTCGTGATGGGTCGCACCATCGAGGAAGCGATGCGCCGCATGAAGAAGCCCGAGAACAAGGGCTTCACCGCCAGCTTCGACATGCTGGGCGAGGCGGCGCGCACGCATGAGGATGCCGAGCGCTATTTCCAGGCCTATGTGAAGGCGATCGACGCGGTGGGCTCGGACCCGGCGGCGGGGCATTCGATTTCGGTCAAGCTGTCGGCGCTTCACCCGCGCTACGAACTGCCGCGCGCCTATGAGTGCGTGCCCGCGCTCACCGACATGCTGGCGCAACTGGCGCGGCAGGCGGCGGACAAGGGCATCGCCCTGACCGTCGATGCGGAGGAGTCCGAGCGGCTGGAGATGAGCCTCGACATCATCGGCGGCGTTGCGGCGCTTCCGGCGCTGAAGGGCTGGGACGGTTTCGGCATGGCGGTGCAGGCCTATGGCAAGCGTGCCCGCGCGGTCATCGCCTGGGCCAATGGCCTCGACCGGATCATGAACGTCCGGCTGGTCAAGGGCGCATACTGGGACAGCGAGATCAAGCGCACCCAGGTCGAGGGCCTGGGCGACTATCCGCTGTTCACCCGCAAGGCGGCGACCGACGTGTCCTATCTGGCGGTCGCCAAGGACATGCTGGCGGCCGAGAATATCCGCCCCGCCTTTGCCAGCCACAATGCGCTGACCGTCGCGACCATTTTGGAATGGGCGGGCAACAGCCACGATTTCGAGTTCCAGCGGCTGCACGGCATGGGCGACGGCCTGTACGAGCGGCTGGTGCGCGAGCATGGGCACAAGTGCCGCATCTATGCGCCGGTCGGCGGGCACCGCGACCTGCTGGCCTATCTGGTCCGTCGGTTGCTGGAGAATGGCGCGAACTCCAGCTTCGTCCACCAGCTGGCCGATGCGCGGCTGACCGAGGCGGAGATCCTCGCCGATCCGGTCGCCAAGATCGCCGCCGTGGGCGGGGCGCGCCACCCGAGTATTCCGCTGCCCATTGACCTGTTCGCGCCGGGTCATCGCAACTCGACCGGCATCGATCTGAGCGACATTGCGACGCTCGACGCGACGGTGAAGGCGGTCAACGCCCCCGCCGTGAAGCCGGTCGCCGCCACCGCCGATGTCGCGTCGCTGGTCGCGCGTGCGCATGCGGCCTTCCCGGCGTGGAACGCGACGCCGCTCGACACCCGCGCGGGCGTGCTGGAAAAGCTCGCCGACCTGTTGGAGCAGGACCGCGAGCGGCTGATGGCGATCCTGGTGCAGGAGGCGTTCAAGACCATTCCCGACGCGATCGGCGAGGTCCGCGAGGCCGCCGATTTCTGCCGTTACTATGCGCAGCAGGCGCGCGCGAGACTGGGGTCGGTCGAACTGCCGGGACCGACGGGCGAGCGCAACACGCTGCATCTCGAAGGGCGCGGCGTCTGGGCGACGGTCGCGCCGTGGAACTTCCCGCTGGCGATCTTCCTGGGCCAGACGGTTGCGGCGCTCGTCACCGGCAACACCGTCGTCGCCAAGCCCGCGCCGCAGACGCCCGCCATCGCGCAGGCCGCCGTCGAGCTGGCCTACCGCGCGGGCGTACCGCGCGACGCGCTGCTGCTCGCGGTCGGCGGGCCGGATGTCGGCCAGAAGCTGACCGAGGATCACCGGATCGCGGGCGTCGCCTTCACTGGCTCCACCGCCACCGCCAAGCGCATCGCACGGACCCTGGTGGCGGATGACGACCGCCCGATCGTGCCGCTGATCGCCGAGACCGGCGGCATCAATGCGATGATCGTCGATTCGACCGCGCTGCCCGAACAGGTGGTGGCGGACGTCATCACCTCGTCCTTCCGTTCGGCGGGGCAGCGCTGCTCGGCGCTGCGGCTGCTGCTGGTGCAGGCGGATGTCGCCGACAATGTCATCGAAATGCTGAAGGGCGCCTTGGAGACGCTGGTGCTGGGCGCGACCGGCAATCCGGCGACCGATGTCGGGCCGGTGATCGACCAGGCCGCCTATGACAAGCTGATGGCCTATCGCGCGTCGATGGTGACGCAGACGATCAAGACCCTCGATGCGCCCGCCGACGGCCTGTTCGTGCCGCCGACGCTGATCCGGCTCGACCGCGTCGAGGACCTGACCCAGGAATGGTTCGGCCCGATCCTGCATGTCGCGACCTGGGAAGCGGGCACGCTGTCCGAGACGATCGCCAAGGTGAACGCCAAGGGTTACGGCCTGACCATGGGCCTGCACAGCCGCATCGCCCGCGCCGGTGAGGTCGCCGAGAGCGAGGCGGCGGTCGGCAACCTCTATATCAACCGCTCGATGATCGGCGCGGTGGTGGGCAGCCAGCCCTTTGGTGGCGAGGGCCTGTCGGGCACGGGCCCGAAGGCGGGCGGGCCGCATTATCTGTATCGCTTCTGCGCGGAGCGGGCGGTGTCGGTCGACACGACCTCGGCGGGCGGCAACGCCACGCTGCTGTCGCTCGACGAAGGCGGAATCTGAGCGCTGGGTCCCCTCCCTTGCCGCGCGGAAAGGGAGGGGGCGATGGTCAGGCTTGTTGCGCCTCGGCCGCCGGGACCTTCGGGTAAGGCATGATGAGCGTGCCGTCCGGCGCGGCGGTGTAGTTGGTCTGGGTGGGATAGGGGATGGAAATCCCCTCGGCCGCGAAGCGCCGCATCATCGACACGAGCACGCGGTTGCGCGTGTCATGCGCGGTGGGCCAGTCGTCGCCGGGCACGTCGAACCAGAGCGCAAAGTCCAGGCTGGACCCGCCGAAGCTGTCGAAGCCGGCGCGGCTGACGGTCGCGCCCTCGGCCTCGACGACCTCGGTCAGGATGCCGGGCAGCTTGGCCAGCGTATCGGGCGGGGTTTCATAGGCCACGCCGATCGTCAATTGCAGGCGGACATGGTTGCGCACCGTCGTATTCTGGATTTCCTTGTCGAGCAGGTTGCGGTTCGAAATGATCCGCAACTCACCGGTAAAGGCGCGGATGCGCGTCGATTTCAGCCCGATCGATTCGATGATGCCGCTGGTGCTGTCATAGCTGATCTTGTCGCCGCGCCGGAACGGGCGGTCGAAGATGATGGCGAGTGCGGCGAACAGGTCGCCGAAGATGCCCTGCGCCGCCAGGCCGATGGCGATACCGCCGACGCCCAGACCCGCGACGAGGCCGGTGACGTTCACGCCCAGATTGTCGAGCACGACGACCAGCGCGATGGCGAACAGCACCGCCGTCACCAGCAACCGGATCAGCCCCATCGCCGATAGCAGCGCCTCGCCCGAATAATGTTCCGAACTGGTCCGGTGTTCGATCGTGCCGAGGATCAACTCGCGCGCCCAGATCGCAGTCTGGAACGCGCTGGCGATGACGAAGAAGAAATTGATCGTCTTCGCGACCTCGCCCGGTGCGCCCGCGTAACCCGACACCAGCTGCGCGGCGAGGGTGACGATGAAGAACATGTTCGTCCGCGCGATCGCATGACCCAGGATCACGCCCCATCCGCCCGCGAAGCCGGGTTTTTGGCAGAGCCGGTCCCCCAGCTTGCGCACCCATAGCAGCGCGACGACGATCAGCGCCCCCACGCCCAGCGCGATCAGCACCTTCAGCCAATAGACCTGCACCCAATCATAGGTGGCATCGATGATGCTCTCCACCTGGTCGGGTACGCGTGAGCCGTCGAAGATCGGCGCCTTGGGCGAAGTGCTGTTCGTCGCCATGGGGACTCCTTGAAATCGGGGGCGGGAAATCGGGGCGGAAAACCGGGGGCGGTCAGGCCGCCTCGCTGGCCGGGGTTCCGGCTTCGAGAAACGCGATCAGCCCGCATTCGATGCGACTGAGCCCGGCACGGGCGCGCGGCAGGCGCAGGCTCTGGCGGAACGCGGCTTGCCCGTCCTTTACGAGCGCGATCAGAGAGGGGTGGACATAGGATTTGCGCGCGATCGCGGGCGTATTGCCCAGCTTCTCCACGACCGGCTCCAGCATCGCCTTCAGGCTGAGGTCCGCCTCGGCCAGTGCCAGCGCCTCGAACGCGGCGACGCTGGCGGCCCAGGTGCGGAAATGCTTGGCGGTGAAGTCGCAGCCCGTCGCCGCGCGGATATAGCCATTGACGTCGGATGAGGTCACCGGATTGGCCTCTCCCTCTTCGTCCAGCCAGGCGAACAGATGCTGTTCGTCCAGGTCCTGACAACGCTTGACGAAGGTGGCGAGCGAGCGGTCCGTCAGGGTCATGTCGCGCATCTTGCCCGATTTGCCACGATAGCGCAGCCGCAGCGTGGTCCCCTTCACCTGGCCGTGTCGCTTGCGCAGGGTGGTCGCACCGAAACTCTTGTTGGTGGCGGCATAGGCTTCGTTGCCCACGCGCAGATGACCATTGTCGAGCAGTCGCACGACGGCGGCGACCGCGCGTTCCTTGCACAGTCCGCGCCTTTTCAGGTCCGCCTCTACGCGTTTGCGCAGTGCGGGCAGGGCATGGCCGAACGCGGCGCAGCGTTCATATTTGGCGGCCTCCTGCGCCTCGCGGAAATCGGCGTGATAGCGATATTGCTTGCGCCCCTTTTCGTCCCAGCCGATCGCTTGGATATGGCCGTTGGCGCGCGGGCAGAACCAGGCGTCCTTATAGGCGGGGGGCAGGCCGATGCGGTTCAGCCGGTCGATCTCGTCCCGGTCCGTGATGCGATCGCCCTTGGCGTTCCAATAGGCCCATGCACCGCGAACCTTGGTGCGGGTGATGCCGGGCTTGCTGTCATCGCAAAAGACTAATCGGGTTGCCATCGCTCTCCCTCGGGTCACCTTTGCAAATGCGTTGCCGGTCGCTTCGTTCCGGGAACGGCCGATGCGATCACGGGTTCTGGTCGAGCCACCCCCAGGCATTTCCCGACAGGAGTTTTTCCCATGGCCGATCTTTCCCAGGCACGCGTCCTGATGCTCGCCGCCGACGGTTTCGAGACCGTCGAGCTGTTCAAGCCCCGCCAGGCGCTGGAAGAGGCAGGCGCGAAGGTGCAGCTGGCTTCGCTCAAGTCCGATCCGATCCAGGGCATGGAAGGCGACATCAACAAGGCGGAGACCGCCACACCCGACCTGACCGTCGATGAGGTCGATACCGACGATTACGACGCGCTGGTCATCCCCGGCGGCACCTGCAACCCGGACAAGCTGCGCCTGAACGAGCGCGCGGTCGAGATCGTCACCGAATTCATGGAGGACGACAAGATCGTCGCCGCGATCTGCCATGGCCCGTGGCTGCTGGCCGAGGCGGACGTGATCGACGGCCGCCGCCTGACCAGCTTTCCCTCGATCCGTACCGATCTGTCCAACGCCGGCGCCGACGTGGTGGACGAGGAGGTTGTGGTCGACGGCAACCTGATCACCAGTCGCAAGCCAGACGACATTCCCGCCTTCAACAAGGCGATCCTGACCGCGCTGGAAGAAGAACTGGCCGACGAGGAAGAGACCGAAGAGGCCTGATCCCGCCACGGGACGATCACGGGCGTCGCATCCCGCCACCGCGCGTGGCAGGATGGGGCGTCCGTTTGCTGTCAGGATGATGTCATGCGTCTGGTTCCGCTGTTTCTCCTTGGTCTGACCTCCGGCGTCGCGCTGGCGCAGGGGGCCGTGCAGCCCTTCATGGTCGGCGGGCGAGGCTTCGGATCGCTACAGGATGCGGTCAATGCGATCGGCGACGGCGAGGGGGAAATCCGCATCGCGCCGGGCACCTACCGCGAATGCGCCGTGCAGAGCGCGGGGCGGATCAGCTTCGTCGCGGTCGAACCCGGCAAGACGATCTTCACCCGGGTCGCCTGCGAAGGCAAGGCCAGCCTGGTGCTGCGCGGACGTGGCGCGCAGGTGCGGGGCATCGTCTTCAGCCATATCGAGGTGGGCGACGGCAACGGCGCGGGCATCCGCATCGAACGCGGCCCCTTGTCGGTCAGCAACGCGATGTTCCTCGACAGCCAGTCGGGTATTCTGTCGGCCGAGGATCCCAGCGGCACGATCAGCGTCGATCATTCGACCTTTTCGGGACTGGGCCATGACCCCACGGGGAACGGCGCGCATGGCATCTATATCGGCCGTTACGGGTCGCTGCGCGTCACCGCCTGTCGGTTCGAGCGCGGGCAGGGCGGCCATTACGTCAAGAGCCGCGCGCCGATGGTCGAGGTGCTCGACAGCAGCTTCGACGACAGCCACGGGCATATGTCGAACTATATGATCGACCTGTCCAACGGCGCGAAGGGGCGCATCGCGGGCAACGAGTTCGTCGTGGGCCGCGACAAGGACAATCACTCCACGCTGATCACCGTCGCGCCCGAAGGGGCCAAGAACGACTCGTCGGGCCTGGTGGTCGAAAAAAATCGCGCGCGGCTGGCGCCGGGGGCGGATTTCAAGCCGGTGTTCGTCGGCAACTGGTCGGGCGAGCCGATCGTCCTGCGCGGCAATATCCTGGGCGCGGGCATTACCCCCACCGCGCGCCGCTGGATGTAGGATCCTCCCCGGTAGGTGGAAGGGGATCCTTGCGTCATAGAGTCGAAATCACCCTTCCCCTGCAGCGGAGGGGCTTTCCCAAAAAGCAGCTGATCTCATCGCACCCTAAACCACCCGCGATCCGCGCGGCAGATCGACGCGTTGCTGCATCTGTTGGACCCGCGCCTCGCGCGTGCGGCGGGACAGATAGGTATCCAGCCCGATCTGTGCGGCCATCAGCTGGAAGAGGAACGGATTGAACGCGATCCCGACGAACGCCCCGCCCAGCAGATAGACGAGCTGCGCATGTTGGAGCGCGCCGGCCAGCGTACCGCCCCAATGCAGCGGGTCGTCGGCCGCGCGGTAGCGGCGGCGCAGCGCCTCCATGCGGAACAGGCCCGCCAGATTGAGGCCCAGCCACAGGAACAACCCCGGCCAGCCCTGTTCGCCCAGCATTTCGAAATAGCTGGAATGATAGGCGCGGCCGCGATCGGTGCCCTTGCGCCGCTCGATGGTCGAATTCTGCGCGGTGCCCTCAACCGAGGTCAGCTCGAAGCTGAGTGTGTTCTGCAGATAGGCGTTGAACCCGCCGCCAAAGGGGTTGGAGCCGACATAGTCCAGCGTCCATTTCCATACCGCCAGACGGGTCGAGGCCGATTCGTCGCCCTTGTAGGTGCGGATCGTGCTCATCCGTTCGGTATAGGAGGAGGGGAGCAGGGGCACCGCGATCATGCCGCCCACCGCCACCAGCCCGATATACAGGAACCGCCGCTTTACATCGCGCAGCATCAGGATGCCGAGCAGGCCGATGCACAACAGGCCCGTGCGCGCCGACGTTCCGACCGGGATCAGCAGGCACGCAAAGACCAGCGCGTAGGAAAAGAGCCGCGTGCGCCAGTCGGGCGGAAAGATGGTGCCATGCGCGCCCAGCCATAGGATGATCGGGATCGCGGACACGGCCACGGCGGAGATGATGCTGCCTTCGTACAGGCCGGTATTGTTCGTCACCATCAGGTTCAGCTCGCCATAGCCTCCCCCCGAGAAGATCGTCTTGACCCCGCCGACGATGACGATCGACCCCAGCGACAGGATCATGAACAGCAATAGCGCCTCGATCCGAAGGCGCGTGCGCAGCGTCAGCGGCAGGAACACGGCGAATGCCAGCGCCTTCCACACCCAGTCCCATTTCTGCAGCGCCTCGGTCGGAAAATCCGCGCCGAAATAGGTCGTCACGCCACAATAGATCAGCAGCGTCAGGATCGCGCCCTGTCGCACCGTGAAGCGGCTGTCGCGCTTGTCATCGACCAGTACCCAGGCGCCGACCGCCGATACCACCGCGATCAGCGAGATCGGCACCGAGTTGAGCAGATAATAGGTCAGCCGCTGCGGCGAGACGATGTCGATATAGATATAGGCGAGGACCAGCACGAAGGGCCGGCGCATGCCCATGGCGAACAGGCTGAACAGGAAGCCGATCAGAAACAGGTCACGCATCGGGCCGGCGCCTTCCGCGACGCGGGGGCGGCGCATCCGTTTCGTCGTCGAGATCGCGCCGGCCGAGCAGGCGCCACGCGGCGATCAGCATCAAGCTATGCGTCAGGAACAGGGCAAGGCCATCGATCATCTGCCCCTCCCTTTCTCGAACGGCGCGAATTGTTGCTTATAAACCGCTGGTTGACGCGGCGTTAAGGGCTGGCATGACAGGCGTTACCCATGCGCATCCTGCATATCCTCGACCATAGCCTGCCGCTGCAAAGCGGATACACGTTTCGCACGCGCGCCATCCTGAAGGCGCAAGCGGCGCGCGGGCATGCGGTCGCGGCGGTCACCGGGCCGCGCCAGGGCCCCTCGGCCGGGGATTGCGAGACGATCGATGGCCTGACCTTCCACCGTACCCCCGCCGCCATGCCGCACGGGCTGGTCGGCGAGGCGCGGGGGCTTGCCGCGCATGTCCGTGCGATCACGGCGGCGGTCGAGGCGTTTCGGCCCGATGTCCTGCACGCCCATTCGCCGGTCCTGAACGCGCTGGCGGCGTGGGCGGTGGCGCGGCGGCGCGGCTTGCCGCTGGTCTACGAGATCCGCGCCTTTTGGGAGGATGCGGCGGTCGGCAATGGTACCGGCACCGAGGGAAGCGCGCGCTACCGCGCCACCCGCGCGCTCGAAAGCTGGGCCTGCGCGCGGGCCGATGCGATCGCGGTCATCTGCGAAGGCTTACGCGGCGATCTGATCGGGCGGGGGATCGCGGCGGACAAGGTCATCGTCTCGCCCAACGGCGTCGACCTGACCCTGTTCGGCGAGTCCCCTCCGCGCGACGAGACGCTAGCCAAGGAACTGGGGCTGGCGGGGGCCGAGGTGATCGGCTTCATCGGCAGCTTCTACGATTATGAGGGGCTGGACGACCTGATCGCCGCCATGCCCCGACTGGTGGCGGCGCGGCCCGCCGCGCGGTTGCTGATGGTCGGCGGCGGCCCGATGGAAGCGGCGCTACGCGCCCAGGCCGAGGCGTCCCCGGTGGCGGACATGATCCGCTTCATCGGGCGCGTGCCGCATCAGGAGGTGGAGCGATATTATGGACTGGTCGATGTCCTTGCCTATCCGCGCAAGAAGATGCGGCTGACCGATCTCGTCACGCCGCTCAAGCCGCTGGAGGCGATGGCGCAGCGCCGGCTGGTGGCGGCCTCCGATGTCGGCGGGCACCGCGAGCTGATCCGCGACGGCGTGACCGGTACCCTGTTTCCGCCCGGCGACCCGGCGGCGCTGGCCGACGCGCTGGCCGCGCTGCTCGGCGACCGCGACATCTGGGGCGATCGGCGCGAGGCGGGACGGAATTTCGTGGAGACGGAGCGGGATTGGGCGTCGAACATTCGACGTTACGAACCTGTTTACCAGCGCTTGGTAGCAAAGGCCGCGACGACACGCCCATGACCTTCACCGCCACGCCCTCTTCGAATCGTTTCCTTCCCGCCATGGCCGGCGGGGCGGTCGCCCTGCTGATCGCCTTTGTCTTTCTGGTCGCGCCGGTGTGGCGGCTGGAGATGCTGGTCGCCCAATTGGGGCTGGCCGATATCCTCTCCGCCGCACGACCGCCGCTGGGGACCAAGGCGCGGCTGCTGCTCGCGCTGGTCGCGGGGGCGGGGGCGGGCGCGGTGATCTGGGCCGCCGCCTATCTGTTGTGGGGGCAGGGGGGGCTACTGGCTTCGCGCAGGCCCGCGACGGAGGACGAGGACGATTATGTGCCCGCCGTGCGCCGTTCGGACCGCCATCCCGATGCGCCGCCGCGTCGTCCGCTGCTTGCCGCCGAGCTCGGTGCGCCACCGCCACCACCGGCCGGCGAGGACGAGGAGGAGCGGACCCTGCCCGCCGATCTCGACCAGCCGCTGGCCGCGTTCGACCCGGATTCAATGCGCGCCGTCCCGCGCGAGCCGATGCCGATCGCGCCGATGATCGAGCCGGATGCCGAGGACAAGGGCGCCAGGCTGCCGCCGCCCGATCCGCAGAATGAGTCGATCGAATCGCTGCTCGACCGGCTGGAACGCGGCGCGGCGCGGCGCAAGGCGCGGCGTTCCAACTAGGCCGGGGGCCGCCGCCGCATCCGGGTCAGGATCGGCCGCTCGACGACGATATGCGCCACGCCGCCGGCCGCGCCACCGGCGATCACCAGCAGCGCGAACCACAAAATGGGTGGCAGCACGATGCCCAGCCGCAGCCCGACCTGCCAGGCGATGCCAATCCCGATCAGGTGAAACAGATAAATGGCATAAGACGCCTGACCGAACAGAACGAGCGTGCGCGGCCAGTGCAGGGCGCCCTCGCTGCCCGCCGCGCCGCCGATCAGCGCGGCGGCCGACAAGCCGTAAATCAGCCGTGCGGCGACACCATAGCCATACAGCCACCCCATGGCCTCCGCAGTCCAGGCGGTCAGGAACACCAGCGCGCCGGCCCCCGCGATCATCACCGCGCGCCGGGGTGAGGGGGGATGGGTATGCAGGCGCTCTGCCACGGCCATGCCGAAGAAGAACTCGATCGCGAAGATATTGGTCGCCAGCCCGCCACCGATCGGCACGACCTGCGCGATCACGATGGCTGCCAGCCAGAGTGCCAGCACGATCAGGCCCAAGCGGCGATGGATGAGCAGCACGGTGAACAGGCCGTAGAACATCACCTCATATTGCAGCGTCCAGGCGAGCGGATGCAGCGGCACCGTGATGGTCGGCCATAGCGAAATCGACAGCGTCAGCCGGGAAAGCGAAGGCCAGCCATGCCCTCCCGTCACGCCGATCACGATCGTGGCCGCCAGCGCGGTCCAATAGACCGGATAGATGCGCGTGATCCGCCGCCAGGCATAGCGCGGCACCCGGCGCGGCTGCCCGACATCGCGGCGGTGGATCAGCAGCAACAGGAAGCCGCTTAGGACGAAGAACAGGTCGACGCCGTTATGCCCCGGCCGCATCCATGCGCGAAGCGTCGGCGTACCGAACGCGAGATCGACATGGGTGGCGGCATGGCACAGCAGGACCGCGATGGCGGCAACCCCGCGCAACGCCTCGATCCCTGCCAGTCTGTGCCGCTCCACCCCCGATGCCATGCCCTGTCGCCCGCTATCCCCTTGGCGAAGAGTAGGGGGTTCGTCGCCAGGGCGTAAGCCACGGCGTGGCGGGCACTGTACCGACATGGCATGAAAAAGGGCGGCGGGACCGAAGTCCCACCGCCCTTTTTCAGGTCAACCCTTCCTCCCCTTGCAGGGGAGGTGGCAGGGCGAAGCCCTGACGGAGGGGTGTCCCGCTATCGAGAGGGTGACACCCCTCCACCAGCTTCGCTGGTCCCCCTTACAGGGGAGGAAGGGGAAGCGAAGGCCCCGAATGCTTCGGCGCCTCCGCCGCCGACCTTTACGCCGCCAGGTTGCGCAGCACGTACTGCAGGATGCCGCCGTTCAGGAAATATTCCAGCTCGTTGACGGTATCGATGCGGCACTTGGTCAGGAAGGTCTCGGTCGAGCCGTCCTTGCGGGCCAGGATCACTTCGACATCCTGACGCGGGCGCAGGTTCGCCACGCCCTGGATGGTGAAGGTCTCGGTGCCGTCCAGCTTCAGCGTCTCGCGGGTTACGCCCTCGGCGAACTGCAGCGGCAACACGCCCATGCCGACCAGGTTCGAGCGGTGGATACGCTCGAAGCTCTCGGTGATGACCGCGCGCACGCCGAGCAGGTTGGTGCCCTTCGCCGCCCAGTCGCGCGACGAGCCGGTGCCATATTCCTTGCCCGCGACGATGACGAGCGGCGTGCCGTCGGCCTTGTGACGCATGGCGGCGTCATAGATCGGCATCACTTCGCCGTCATACTTCGTCATGCCGCCTTCGACGCCGGGCACCATCTCGTTCTTGATGCGGATGTTGGCGAAGGTGCCGCGCATCATCACGTCATGGTTGCCGCGACGCGCGCCATAGGAGTTGAAGTCCTTCTTGGCGACCTGATGCTCCTGCAGGAACGTGCCTGCGGGGCTGTCGGCCTTGATCGAACCGGCCGGGCTGATGTGGTCGGTCGTGATCGAGTCGCCCAGGATGGCGAGCGGCTTGGCCTCGATGATGTCGGTGACGGGCTTCGGCGTCATCTCCATGCCCTCGAAATAGGGCGGGTTGGCGACATAGGTCGAGCCGGTCGGCCAGGCATAGGTGTCCGAGCCGGTGACGTCGATCGCCGACCACTTGGCGTCGCCCGCATAGACGTTGCCGTAGCGCGAACGGAACATCTCGTCGTCGATGTTCGCATCCATCAGCGAACGGACTTCCTCGTTCGACGGCCAGATGTCCTTCAGATAGACGTCCTGGCCGTCCTTGCCCTGGCCGATCGGCGTCTCACGCATGTCCTGCGTGACGGTGCCCTTCAGCGCATAGGCCACCACCAGCGGCGGCGAGGCGAGGAAGTTGGCGCGCACGTCGGGCGACACGCGGCCTTCGAAGTTGCGGTTGCCCGACAACACGCTCGCGGCGACGATGTCGTTGCCGTTGATCGCCTTCGAGATCGGCTCGGCGAGCGGACCCGAATTGCCGATGCAGGTGGTGCAGCCATAGCCGACCAGGTTGAAGCCGATCGCGTCGAGATCGGCGGTCAGGCCCGCCTTGTCGAGATAATCGGTCACGACCTGCGAACCCGGCGCCAGCGAGGTCTTGACCCAGGGCTTGGGCTTCAGGCCCAGCGCGTTCGCCTTGCGGGCGACCAGGCCAGCGGCGACCAGCACGCTCGGGTTCGAGGTATTGGTGC
>NZ_JBNNOB010000027.1:0-35008 GCF_050274375.1 Sphingomonas sp. NPDC019816 | reverse complement strand
CTTCCTCCTCGAATTCCTTCGTGAAACGTCGCTGCTTCGTCATCGAGTTCGCCTTTCACCTCAAGGGAACTCTCCACTTTTCCGGGGCAAGTCCACAATGCCTCCAACGTACCGGATGGAGTGGAATGGGAGCTGACCCAGGACGGTAAATCAAACATCGCGAACATGGTGGGTGAAATTCTCGACAACGCGGAGAGGCATAGCGTTGTGGGGGGGGACGGCGACTGGACGATGGCAGCCTTTATGATGAAGGCGCCAGGAGAACAGAGCGCGATGCGTTGCCATCTCGCCTTTCTGAGTGTGGGACGATCGATCGCTGAGACGATTACGACCGCACCTGATCGAATGCGGGCATATTGCGAAGGCTATGCGCGTGGCCATTCGAAATGTGGTCGGTCGCGAGATACCCTCGTCACGATCGCCGCCCTTCAAGATGGGGTTACGTCGTCGCATAGCGCCAATGACGGAAACAGAGGTGGGACCGGCCTTCAGGACACGTTGGAGCTGATCGGTGGTTTAGCCGGCGTGCCGGATCCGAACGCGGACGTCGCGGTCACAATCGTTTCTGGCAAATCTTGCATTCGACTTCGCCATCCGATTCTCGTAGGACAACGAGATGGGAAGAATCGTCGGGTGCAGTGGTGTAATGCGGCTAATGACCCCCAATATCCTCCTGACGCAGACGTGGCGTTTGATCTACCGGCACATTTTGCCGGGACGCTCGTTAGCGTAGCGTTCACACTTGATCCGGGATTATTCGTTCCGGAAGGCTCGCATGATGGACAGGCCGATGATTGATCTCGACGTTCTCACTGAAGGTGGGAAGGTGCACAACTTGAGCGGGCATGACCGCGGTGTTGCGGCGCGTGAGGCTTTCGGCCTTGATCAGCTGGACCAGCAGCCCGTTGCGATCGAGATTCGCGTACCCGATCACATCTACGCTATTAGCCCTTCCTTCATTCAAGGGCTTCTGGCGACCAGCGTTCAAAAGGCAGGATCGAGTCGAGAAGGCTTTTTTCGACGCTTCACGTTGAATTGTAGCGACCTCATCAAGCGACAGTTCGACCGCGGCCTTAACAGCATCCTGACAAATCGGGACCTTTCGACCCTCTGAGCGCTGCCTAGCACCGGAATGACAACTGTCCAGCTCGTTACATGGGGGCTAACCGCCACCGGCACTGTGGTTAGCCTCGGCTGGAATCTGTTTAATTTCTTGCGATCGGGGCGGATCGCGAAAACATTACGCGAAGAACAATATCAATCGGCTCAGTGGACGCGGATTCGCGGGAAAATTGATGCCGCCATGGAAGGCCTTGTCGACGCGGTTGACGCGTTGGTGGCCCAGGTGAGCGCCGCCAATGGCAATACCGCTGCTGCTGGTGTAATCCAGCAGGCAGTTTCGCAGGCACACGACAAGCTGGCAGTAGAGCTGGGTGACGCAGCAGCATCAGCCCATTGCGCAGGAGATGACTGGGCGGAAGCTGCGTATGGTACGCAGCACGGGCTTGAGACGTCTTGGGACTTGGTGGTCGCCGCCCTAGAAACATTCGATACAGCTAACCTTCCCGCTGATCGCATCGCAGCTTTGAAAAAGGCCCGTACTTACGTTGGCGAGATTAAACTCAAGGTGAATGATCGCCTCCGCATTCAAGACTACCAACTTGATCCTGCGCGAATTTAGTTGGTATGCAGATACGACTCGGATGACTGGAGGGATGGATGACCGAAGCTGTCACTTTTAAACCTGGAGACTTGGTGTCGCTCCGATCGGGGAGCCCCATTATGACTGTTTCGAGCATCAGCGCAGAAGGGGTAGTTTGCGAATGGTGGAACGATTCGGAATGCAAGTTCGAATGGCGCGAGTTCCGCCATGTAGTTCTTGATCTTGAAAGCGAAGAATAGGCGATTCCTATTTCAGCGCGCATAAGTATTTTGATACATTGCGCGAACCAGGATTAGCCTTCGCGACTCATTTAGTTGAGCATAGCTATCGGTAGGAGCCGGATAGTGCGCCTGACGTATCCGGCAATCGCGATAAGCACCGGCAAGCCCATCACCAGCGCAAGGGCGCAGATCTGAACCCAGTCCAGAACGCTGCGCCACTTGCTGATCGGCGGATTACTTGATCGGCTTCGCACCAGGCGTTCCGCACTTGGCGAACTTCCCATTCGCAGCCTTGCAGCGCGTGGCCTTCGGTGCGGCCGCCTCAGGACACTTCACAAATTTGCCCTTCGCGTCGCGGCATGGCGCTGCGATCGATGGCGTAGCAACGGTGATGAGCGAAAGAGCGGATGCGATAACGGCAAGCGAGCGCATTGGTCTTCTCCTGCCCGTGATTCGGGCGGCTGGAGGCTATTATCTATGTCACACGCATACCAGAGGTTGGGCGTATCCTGATGGCGTCATGGCAAAGAACGCCCAGTTGCGGACATAGCGAACGAACGCTGCTATGCTCATTTCATGACCGATCGAACCGCGCTCGAAGCGCTCTTGCATGAAGTCTGTGTAGAGAAGGGCTGGTGCGGCTCGGTAGTTGATGGCCAGCCACTGCATGTCACCGACTTCCTGCCCGAGAGCGGAGAAGTCACTGCCGATCAATTTGCCCGTTGGCTTTTCGCAGCCGATGGAGTCGATCCCGACGATGATCGTGCAAAGTGGCAGAGCCATCTGGACGATCTACACCAGGCGTTCGTGCGTCACATGGGGGGCGAAGCCACTGACGTTGAGCAGCTCAAGTGGAATGGCGACTGACGCCCAATCGCGGACGTTCGCACGGTTACGATAGCAACCATTTTGCGAGGCCTGCGCCACCGAAGAAGACCAGGGCACATCCCCACCAAGGAACGGCAATACCGTCATCGTACTCGCCGTGATCGACATACCGGCGCACCTCCTGCCTCTGACGCTCCCCGTAGGCCTCGTCGCGAGCACGAATGTCAGCATCGTCAAGGTCGCGATGCACTGCTTCTGGCGTCGCGTCGATCGGCAGCTCTCGTTGCAGCTCTGCTGCCAGCCGCTCCACTTTGAGCCAATCAGTTGGCGTTCGGCCTTCAATGCTCAGTATACCGCCCAAGCGGCTGCGTAGCTCGTCTTCTTCCACGCCCACAGAGTACGCAGCCTAGTACGCAGTGCAACGTCTGCTATCGCCCAGTTGCGGACAAACCCATCATTGCTAGTCTATACGGATGGCTGACGGTTATCGCTCCGGTGGCACACCGGGAGGCAAATGGGGTTGCGGGATAGCGGCGCTGGTTGGTTTGCCACTGCTTGGGTGCGTGATTCTATTGAGCGCGCTGGGTGACTGCGTTCCCGAAGCGCCCTGCCGCCACGATCTTGATTGGCTGCTTGTCGCCGCCGCACTGGCGGTTGCCGCCGTTGTTGGCTTTGGTAGCCGCGCCGCGATCAACGCGATCATCAGCCGCTGGCACAACGGCAGCTAACCACCAGAACTAGCCATTCACCACCTCCCGACGTCGTCAGTTATGGCGATGGAGAGGCTACGTTAATTCAACCCGATACAAGCGCGCTGACCGGACAGTGATCCGACAGATGCTTTTGCCCAGGCGCATAGGTCATCTCGGCAAATCCACTCGACTGTCCCGCCGCCCGACGATCAAAGACGATGTGATCGATGAACGAGCGATACCGGGGGTCGCACTGTGGTGTCACACCTTCATCAGCCAGCCGCAAATCGGCGTTGGCGGGATTGCCGTCGTCCAATTCGGTCCAAACTGCATCGCCAGCCTCGGCTAGGCGACGGTTCCAGTCCCCCAGGACGATGAACCGATCAGGGCCAGCGGCTGCAGCGTCAATCCATTGTTCGAGCACCGGCACCTGCTGTTGCAAAACACCGCAGGCCTGAGCGCGGTCACCTTGAAAGCAGCCCGACTTCAGATGGACCGCCAACAACCGCGTGGGCTGGTGCCCCGGCGCCCGCACACGAATATCGACTCCCGAACGGAGCTGGGGGTTGCCCAGTTGTAGCGTCGTGACGTCCGGGTTGCGGTCAAACGGAACCCCCTTCCTGATCGCGAATCCAACGGCTTGGCGGATAAACTGCTGTCCCGGCTGCTTGCCGCCGCAACTGCCTGACGCAACCCCGTGACGCTTTTCCATCACGATCGTGTAGCGGCTCGGGTCGAACACACGCGCCGCCGCCGCTTCGTTCTCCGCCTCTTGGAAAGCGATCACGTCAGCATCGAGCGTGTCCACGATCCGGCGCATGGCCGCATAATCGACATCGGTTCGCGGCTCGCACCCTGTACCGTTCCTCTCCGCCAAAAATTCCAAGTTCCAAGACGCGACCTTGAGTGGGCGGACAGCAAGGTGATCCGCCACGTCCTGCCGTGGAACGGCTTGGGGGGCAGTACAGGACGCCAGACCGGCAAGGAGCGATGCGAGAAGAACTGAGCGGATGGTCATGCCTGATGTGTGCCAAGACGCCTGCCGGGGCACAATCCGCCTCGTCGCCTAGATTGCACGGGCATCAACGGCAGTCCCGCAAGTAGCGAACCATCGTTTCCACACCAGCAGGTGTTAGGCCAAGCATCCGGTAGCGGCCGTCTCGCTCGCCATGCCACGAATGGACCAGCCCCTCACGCTCCAGCATCGCGATCCAGCGCAATCCTGTCGTCTGAGGCACGCAGGCGCCAATGCAAGTTGCACTGACCGACTGCGACTTCCCATCCTCATATGCGATAAAAAGGTCGAGAAGGATGTCCCAGGCGGGCTCCCCGAAAATGACCCCGCAATGATCGAAATGTTTGTCGCGACGACGCCTCTCAGCGTACAGTTTGCGGGCTATAACTGACTCGTGTTCAACGTCATGCACGGCGTGACGCCCTGTCCGAATCATTCTCAGTTCGAGGAGTAGCGCGGCCGTGACCTTGTGAAGTTCGGCAACCTGAGTCGCCAGAAGCGCGTCTATACCAGACATCACGCCGCCTCGAATTGGCGAAAGGCAGTTACCCGCTGGAGGCGTCCCATTTCCAAGAGACATCGTGTCCGATCAGACGCTCGCGGCGGACGTGCCGCCAAGTACCGACGGCGGTTAGCAGCAGCATTCCGTACCCCCAAAAACGGATTTGGAAGCCATAGCCGATAGGCAACATCTCGGGGTACAGCGCTTTTGCCGTATGAGCGACAACGGTCGCTGCCTGCAACGCCGCTAACCAAATCGGCCAGTAACGACGGGATGCGATCGCTAGAGCAGCCAAGGCAGCTAGCAAAATCAGATCTACGGTAAAAAACCCCCAAGACACCGTAGTGCGTGCGTAGAGAGCCGGTAATCGCGGTAAAGCGAGGCCGACCACGAATGCGCAGACTTGGAGCGTCATCGCAGCTTTTTCGGCTGCACCGCCCCGAGCCCAGACATAGGCTGAACATAGCGCAAGACCTGTTATGAATATTACCAATGTGCTCATAAGACTTAGCGCGCTCCCTCACGCGCTAAGTCCTCCGATCGGTGTCAGGCGTCAACCGCGAGCGGATGGGGCTTAAGATAGCCGTTCGGGGTGGGCGGCGGCGGAGCTGGGGGCGTATCGCCATAATCCCCGTAGGACACAGCCCCTAGACCAATTTCGTATTGGGCTTCCTTGAGCCCGTAATGCGCTTCATGGATTAGACTGCGAGCCTCGATCAGGCGGACGTTCGCAAGAGCGACGTTTTCAAGACTCCTCTGAGCGATGGTAAGGGGCGCCTTCGCGCGGCGGCGACCATCAATCATGGCCATCGTTAGCTTGGCATTCCGGATGATCGCAGCATCAATTTCCTGTTCGTGCGGAATCAGCTCGTTGGCGATCGCATGAGCTGCAGCAAGGCGTTCTTGGCGCATGGTTTTCTCCACCAAAGGCGGAGAAACCGCCTTCAGCTAATTGTTTCCTGGTAAAAGTTGCCAGATTGGCCAGAGGCAATTCGCAAGCCCAACGCCCATGGATATGGACAAAGCCAGCGCCGCCACTGCCGCTACGGCAAGTGCGAAGATCCAGAAGACGGTCGCTAAGGCCGATAAATCATTTCGTTTCTGGCCCCCTGTTGCGAGCGGCAACCCCAGTCCATGAACAATTCGCGATACAGACTGGGCAGGTTCCGGCTCCGTTTCTGGCTCGCCAACCTCACCAAAATGGACCGACCCATCCACCCGTGCCGGATCACCCCCGATCCGATCAGGGGGGCATTCTAAAAATACCATTGCGGCGGCTTCTCGCCTGTCTTTCGCGCCCAAAGCTTGCACGGCTTCAGCAATGTAGCCATCGACCGTCGTCTTGGAGATGCCGAGTTCCCGGGCGATCTCTTTCGAAATGCGCCGCTCCCACACGTGGCGCAGGCATTCGAGCTGACGTGGGCTCAGCGATTCGGTCGACTTTCGATCCATTCCCGACCTGTTAACCGATAATCAACTTGTGCCACTCCCCTCAATTGCGCTTGGGCAACCGGCATGCGCAAAACCGATCATACGCCCGACACTCAGAGGATCAGGCGATTGGTCTCTGAGGCTTTGGCCATCGCAGATCGTTGCAATCTCCTCGACGTCGGCATCTGTCTTGATGGCGCATTGGTGCGCCTGTCGGAGGTCGATGGCCATGGAAGCGGTTATGACGACCGCCCATCTGTCGAAGCATCGGATCAGATCGATAACTGACCGCGCCATGGGAGTGGCCATGAGGCTCGACTGCAGCTCTTCGCTCCGTCCGTGAAGACGGGCATCGAGGTTTTGTTCTGCCCGCCTATCGACGGCAAATGCCAACCGAATAGGCGAATCAAATTCTGATCGCCGAGGCCTGCTGATGCTGCAAAGCTCGTATGGTGGTTCGGGTTACATACACACCGAACGCAAGCCTTCGGCTCGCATTTACCTTTAAAATCAACGTACTAGCTCTTTCGCCGTACGTGTCACACTGTGTTACACTTTGTCCCACATTGTGTTACGCGCAAAAATACACGAATAAACAAACACTTATGTGCGTCATATCGTGATGGCGTATGGTCTTCGCGAGACCATTGCTCCTAGTGGCCGCCAGTGAGATAGTACGCCCGACGAAGAGCCCACCAGCCTCCCTGCTAGGAGTCTGGTACATGAAGGACACTCTAGGGCCGATTGAGGCCCTCACTCGGATGCTTCCTCTCACCGTTACGGTCAGGGAGGCTCTCACGTTAATCGGGATAGGGCGCACGCGCTTCTATGAACTCGTCGCGGCCGGTCAGATCACCACCGTCAAAATCGGCCGACGACGGCTGGTGCACATGGAGTCGCTGCAGCGCTTGGCAGCGGAGGGCTATGTCGTGGTGCCGCCATACATCCGCCCGGAGCAAATAGACCTCGACCTTTGACCTGGCGTGAGAGACTGTCAGGCAAGGTCGTTTGACCGGCACTGTTCGCCATCAATCGGCTGTAGTCTTAATCAAATGTGGGAACAGCAGAGGGAGCAAGCGGCGCCCGAAAGCACAAAAAACCAGCAAACTCAGTCTATTAAGTGACTATTAGTGGTGCCCCTGGCCGGACTCGAACCAGCATGCCTTGCGGCGTTCGATTTTGAGTCGAATGCGTCTACCAATTTCGCCACAGGGGCAGCGAAGAGGCGCTGCTAGACGAGGGCGGTGGCCTGTGCAAGCGCCGATTGTGATATCCGGTCGATCAACGACACGCCCCCATCGGCAGACAAGCCGAAAGGCCGAGCGTCACCAGCAACATCATCGCCATCGCCGCCAGATAGAATGGCAGGATCAGAGCTTTTACCCACCCCCGCAGATCGAGCAGGACCAGACCGATAAGACCCGGCATGGTCACCAGCGCCGCCAGCCCATAGGCCAACCCCGGTGACGGCAAGCCCGACCGGGCCGGATTCGACCACAGGATCGCAAGCCACGACACGGGCGGTACGAGCAGCATCAGCATGACGGCGCCGATCCAGCGCCGGGGTCGCTTCGGAGGCGTGATCATGGCCCATCCTCGCATGTTGGCGGGCCGGTGTTAAGCGCCTCGATTATCGCCCTAATTCGTCGGCGGTCGCTGGCGGTAGCTCAAGGCCTCGGCGATGTGGAGGCGACCGACCTGCTCCGCCCCCGCCAGATCGGCGATGGTCCGTGCGACGCGAAGCACCCGGGTATAGCCGCGCGCGGTCAGGCGCATCCGCTCGGCCGCCTCGATCAGCAGCGTGCGGCCGGCGGCGTCGGGCGTGGCATGCCTGTCGAGGAGTGCGCCGTCCGCCTCGGCATTGGTGCGGATCGTCACGGGTGCGTCGCGGTAGCGGTCGGTCTGGCGGGCCCGCGCGGCGGCGACGCGTTCGGCGACGATGGCGGAGGATTCGGCGGCGGCCGGCGCGAACAGATCGACCGCACGCACCGGCTGCACCTCGACCGACAGGTCGATCCTGTCGAGCAAAGGCCCGGAAATCTTCGCCTGATAATCCGCGGCACAGCGCGGTGCCCGCGCACAGGCGAGCGCGGCATCGCCCAGATGCCCGCAGCGGCACGGGTTCATCGCGGCGACCAGCTGGACCCGCGCCGGAAAGGTGACGTGCGCGTTGGCGCGTGCGATGCTGACCGTACCGGTCTCCAGCGGCTGGCGCAGCGAATCGAGCACCGCGCGTTGGAATTCGGGAAGCTCGTCGAGGAACAACACCCCCATATGCGCCAGGCTTACCTCACCCGGCCGCGCCTTCAGCCCACCCCCGGTCAGCGCGGCCATCGACGCCGAGTGATGCGGCGCGCGAAAAGGGCGGGTCCGCGTCAGCCGCCCGCCCGCGAGCGTCCCGGCGACCGATTGCACCATCGACACCTCGAGCGCCTCGGCCGCATCGAGTGGCGGCAGGATGCCGGGCAGGCACGCGGCCATCAGCGACTTGCCTGACCCCGGTGGACCGCTCATCAGCAGATTATGCGATCCGGCCGCCGCGATCTCCAGCGCGCGGCGGGCATTTTCCTGCCCCTTCACTTGGGAGAGATCCGGTCCGCCCGCCCCCGTCTCGACGATGCCGGCATCGGGCGGCGGCAGTATCGAATGGCCCTTCAGGTGGTTGATGAGCGACAACAGGTCGGGCGCGGCGACCACCGATCCGCCCCCGGCCCAGCTCGCCTCCGCCCCTTGCGCGGCGGGACAGATCAGGCCCTTGTCGATGGAACCGGCATGGATCGCCGCCAGGAGAACGCCGGGCGATGACCCGATCCGCCCGTCGAGCGCCAGTTCGCCGACCACGACATGATCGGCGAGCAGTTCGGCGTCGATCACCCCCATCGCCGCCAGCAGGGCGAGCGCGATGGGCAGGTCGAAATGCGATCCCTCCTTGGGCAGGTCGGCGGGCGACAGGTTCACCGCGATGCGTTTGGGGGGCAGCGCCAGGCCCATCGCCGCGATGGCGGCGCGCACCCGCTCGCGGCTCTCGCCCACCGCCTTGTCCGCCAATCCGACCAGATTGAAGGCGGGCAGTCCGGCGATCAGCTGCACCTGCACCTCGACGGCGCGCGCCTCCAGCCCCAGATAGGCCACCGTGGACACGATCGTCGCCATAGAATACCCCCTGCGCGGGCTCTCCCCTGCCCGCCCGTTCTCCCTGCAAAGGAAGCGACCCGACCGCAAGGGGAAGATGGGTGGGCACCAACCGTGAACAGGCGATTGACTTGAAAGCCCGCTTTGCGTAAGCGGCTTGCCACCAAGGCCGTCCTCGTGGCGGCCGTTTTTATTCAGACGTATCCAAGGAATGAACGATGAAGCGGACCTTTCAGCCGAGCAATCTGGTGCGCGCTCGCCGTCACGGTTTCCGTGCGCGGATGGCGACGCCCGGCGGCCGTGCGGTGATCCGGGCGCGTCGCGCGCGCGGTCGCAAGAAGCTGTCGGCGTAATCACGACGCTGACCCGCCGCCGCGATTTCCTCGCGGCCAATGGCGGGCGACGCGTGGCGATGCCCGGCTTCGTGCTGCAGGTTCGCCCGCGTGATGACGGCGACGCCGCCATTCGGGTCGGCTTCACCGTCACCAAGAAGATCGGCAACGCGGTCGTTCGCAACCGGATGAAACGCCGGATGCGAGCGCTCGCGCGCGATCTGTTGCCGACCAAGGGCATCGCCGGCGCGGACCATGTCCTGATCGGCCGGCAGGGCGGGATCGAGCGCGACTATCAGGCGCTCACCGCCGAGCTGGCCAAGGCGCTGACCCGCGCCGCCTTGCCCGATACCGGCGGCCATGACCGTCCACGCGAACCGCGCGTGCATCATGGTCGTGGCAAGGGGCGCGGCCCCCGTGGCGGCGCGCATCGCCAGCCCGCGAACACGGCCGCGACCCAAGGCGCAACATCGACTCAAGAACCCGCGTGACCCTGTTCGCGCGGGCCTTGATTTTGATCGCGCGGGGCTGGCAACTCGGCCCCTCGCTCATTTTGCCGCCCACGTGCCGCTATCAACCGTCCTGTTCGGCCTATGCAATACAGGCCATTGCCCGCTATGGCGCGGTCAAAGGGGGCTGGTTGGCGCTCAAGCGCATCGCGCGGTGCCATCCCTGGGGCGGGCACGGACCCGACCCGGTCCCCTGACACTAACGGGGTTTCCACGTGAACCAAGACCGCAAGAATTTCGTCGTGTTCGCGGTGATCGCGGCGCTGATCCTGTTCGGATGGCCGCTCATCCAGAACAAGTTCTTCCCGAGCAATCCGCCCGCGACGAAGATCGTCGACGGCAAGCAGGTCCCGCTGCCCAAGCCCGAGGCCGATCCGACCGCCGACACCCCCGCCGCGATTCGCGATCGCCGGGTCGTGCTGGCGGAATCGCCACGCGTGGCGATCGATACGCCGCGCCTGAAGGGCTCGATCAACCTGAAGGGCGCGCGGATCGATGACCTCGTCCTGCTCGACTATAAGGAAACGGTCGCCAAGGATTCGCCGCCGATCCGCCTGTTGTCGCCCGCCGGCGCGCCGGGTGCCTATTTCGCGGGCTTCGGCTGGCGCACCGACGGGCTGAACCCGCCCGCCGCCGACACCGTCTGGACCGCCAGCGCGCCCGTGCTGCGCCCCGGCCAGCCGGTCACGCTGTCGGCCACCAACGCTACCGGACAGCGGTTCCAGATCGTCATGTCGGTGGACAAGGATTATATGTTCACCGTCCAACAGACGGTGGCGAACGGCGGCAACGCCGCCGTGCCGGTCGCGGCCTATGGCTATGTCAATCGCGGCATCTCGGCCGATCCCGACAGCTGGACGATCCATGTCGGCCCGATGTCGGTCAATAACGGCTCGGCCAATTACGGCCCGAACTGGAAGGATCTGGACAAGGCCCCCACCCGTTTCACCACCACGGGCGGCTGGCTGGGCTTTACCGACAAATATTGGCTTGCGTCGCTGATTCCCGATCAGGCCAAGGCATTCGACGGCCAGTTCCGCGCCGGTGCGAACGAGACCTATCAGGCCGACTATACCCTTCGGCCGCAGCCGCTGGCGCCGGGCAAACAGCTGACCCAGACCACCCGCTTCTTCGCGGGCGCCAAGGAAGTCGCGCTGCTCGACCGCTATACCGACAAGGAAGGCGCGACGAAGCTCGATTACGCGCTCGACTGGGGGTATCTGCGCGTCCTCGAAAAGCCGATCTTCTATTATCTCGATTGGCTGTTCCGTCTGGTGGGCAATTTCGGCGTCGCGATCATCCTGCTGACCGTCACCATCCGCGCGCTGATGTTCCCGATCGCGCAGCGCCAGTTCGCCTCGATGGCCGCGATGCGCGCGGTGCAGCCCAAGATGAAGGCGCTGCAGGAGCGGTACAAGGACGACAAGGTCCGCATGCAGCAGGAGGTCATGGCCCTCTACAAGCAGGAGAAGGTCAATCCGCTGGCGGGCTGTCTGCCCACACTGATCCAGATCCCGATCTTCTATGCGCTCTACAAGGTGCTGATGCTGACGATCGAGATGCGGCATCAGCCGTTCGTCGCCTGGATCAAGGACCTCTCGGCGCCCGATCCGCTGACCCCGGTCAACCTGTTCGGCCTGCTGCCCTTCACCCCGCCGCACTTCATCGCGATCGGCGTCGTGCCGATCCTGCTGGGCATCTCGATGTACTTCCAGTTCAAGATGAACCCGCAGCCGATGGACGATGCGCAGAAGCAGGTCTTCGCGGTCCTGCCCTGGGTGCTGATGTTCGTGATGGCACCGTTCGCGGTCGGCCTGCAGGTCTACTGGATCACGACTAATTGCATCTCGATCCTCCAGCAGCGCCTGCTCTACGCCCGCCATCCGGGCCTGAAGCAGCCGGCGGCCAAGTGAGCGAGCTTCCCACCCCCGCCCCCTCCGAGGAGCCTGCCGGCTTTTCGGAGGAGCTGGTCGAGTCGGCGCGCAAGCTGTTTGCCGGACCCGTCACCTTCCTGAAGTCCGCGCCTACGCTGAAATTCCTGCCCGATCCGATCGTACCGGAAGTCGCGGTCGCCGGGCGCTCGAACGTCGGCAAATCCTCGCTGCTCAACGCGCTGACCAACCGCAACGGTCTGGCGCGCACGTCGAATACGCCGGGCCGCACGCAGGAGTTGAACTTCTTCGACGTGGGCACCCCGCCCACGCTGCGGCTGGTCGACATGCCGGGCTATGGCTTTGCCAAGGCGCCCAAGGACATGGTCAAGCAGTGGCGCTTCCTGGTGAACGACTTTCTGCGCGGGCGCCAAGCCTTGAAGCGCGCACTGGTGCTGATCGACTCACGCCACGGCATCAAGGAAGTCGATCGCGAAATCCTGGAGATGCTCGACCGCGCGGCGGTCAGCTATCGCATCGTCCTGACCAAGGCGGACAAGGTGAAGGCGACCGAACTCGCCGACGTCGTCGCCCGCACCGGGGTGGAAGCGCGCAAGCGTGCCGCCGCCCATCCCGACATTCTCGCCACCTCCAGCGAGGGCGGCATGGGCATCGCCGAACTGCGCGCGGCGGTGCTGGAAGCCATCGGCTGATTCGCGGGGCTCGGGGCGGTATCGTACGAACCGCCTCGAGCCCGCCTGGCCTTGCGAACAAATTTACCATCGTGGTTCGCGGGCAGGAACCTTCGGCACGCCGCCGGGTTGTTGGCGAAACCGTCCGGCCGCATTTTTCCGCGTCGCTCGGCCTGCTCGCGCCGTCGCTTTGGACACAAACCGCATAAATTGTTGCAGAAATGCTGCACCGGGACACAAACGTCAGCAGATATGACGCTTTTGTTGACCCTGTCCGTGCCGGGGGAATAGCCGGTTACGCATAACCAGAAAATCTAGGGGTATGCGTATCATGTCTCACACCATCAAGGTTCGCGCGCTGCGCGACGTCAGCGCCGTGGCGCTGCTGACCATCCTGGCCGGCCCGGCTTTCGCGCAGACGCTGCCGCCCGCCGCCCCGGAGAGCACGACCGCCCAAAGCGACACCGCCACCGAGACCACGACGACCAGCCAGAACGGCACGACCACGCAAGATGCGGGCGCCGGCCAGGACGTCGTCGTCACGGGTTCGCGCATCGCACGCCCCGAGTTCGAGACGTTGCAGCCGACCCAGGTCGTCGGCGCCGCGCAGATCGAAAACCGCGGCTATACCAATGTCGGCCAGGTGCTGAGCGAAATCCCCGCCTTCGGCCCTCCGGGCAATAGCGGTGTCGGTGCGCAGTCGTCCTTCGGCCCGGCGCAGACCTTCGTCGACTTTTTCGGCCTGGGTACGCAGCGCACGCTGGTGCTGGTCAATGGCCGCCGCTTCGTGTCGTCGAATACCGCCAGCATCTTCGGCCCCGTGTCGGCCGGTACGCAGGTCGACCTGAACAACATCCCGACGACGCTGGTCGAGCGGGTCGAGACGGTCGCCATCGGCGGCGCGCCGATCTATGGCTCGGACGCGATCGCCGGCACCGTCAACATCATCCTGAAGCGCAACTATGAAGGGCTTCAGATCGAGGGCCAGGCCGGCGTGTCGCAGATGGGCGACGCCCCCGACCAGCGCCTCAGCCTGCTGGCCGGCAAGAACTTCGCCGATGGTCGCGGCAACATCACCATCTCGGGCGAATATAACCGCGTCACCGGCCTGACCGCCGCCGACCGCGAGATCACCGCGACCGGCTATTTCTTCGGCACGCCCGCGACGCCCGGCGATTTCCAGCGCGTCCTCTACCCGAACCAGCGGTACAGCGCTTTCACCATCGGCGGTGTGCCGTTCAGCGCCGATGAATACCTCGCCAGCGATTTTGGCATCCGCAACGCGGCTGGCCAGCTCCTGCAATTCGGCGCGAACGGCACACTGGTTCCGCTCGACCTCGGCACGCCGATGCGTCAGGGTTACATCAGCAGCGGCGGCAACGGCTATAACCTGCCACTCCAGTCGAACCTGCTGACCAATTCGGAACGCTATGTCGCCAATGCGCAGGCAAGCTATGAGTTCAGCGACCGCATCCGCTTCTTCGGCGAAGCATGGTACGTCCGCAGCAAGGGCGTGAACCTGATCGATCAGCCCAACTACAACACCGCGCTGTTCGATGTTGCCGGTGCCGCCGATGGCAATCTACTGATCAGCCTTGACAACCCCTACCTGTCCGCCACCGACCGCGCGACGATCGCGGCCAATCTGCCCGCCGGCCAGAACCAGTTCTATGTCGGCCGCGCGCTGGCCGATCTGACCACGGGCCGCGCAGAGGCGACCGTCGAGACCTATCGCTTCGTCGGCGGCTTCGACGGCACGGTGCCGCTGCTGGGTCGCGACTTCAAGTGGGAAGCCTCGGCCGTCTATGGCAAGTCGATCACCAACGGCCGCAACTTCGAGCTGATCCAGCAGAATTTCGCCAACGCGATCGACGCGGTGCGCGATGCGTCGGGCAACATCACCTGCCGCCCCGGCGTCGTGAATGCGACCATCCCGTCGATCGGTGGCGGTGGCTGCGCCCCGCTCAACATCTTCGGCGTCGGTCAGGCCAGCCAAGCCGCACGCGACTATATCTTCGCGGTCGCCACGCCGCGTTCGGCCAATGAGCAGCTGGTGTTCAACGCCAACATCAATGGTCCGGTCTTCCAGCTGTTCGGCAACGACGTGTCGCTGTCGCTCGGCTATGAACATCGTGAGGAAAAGACGCAGTTCGATCCCGGTGCCTTCTATTATGGCGAACCCCAGGCGGACGGCAGCCGCGTCCAGTATGGCCGCACGATCCCGATCGATCCTATTCGTGGCAAGTTCCACACCAACGAAGTGTTCGGCGAAGTCGTCGTCCCCTTCGTGTCGAGCAAGAATGAGCTGAGCTGGCTCAAGACGCTCGAGTTCGACGGTGCGGCACGTTATGTCGACAACTCGCTGTCGGGCGGCGACGTGACCTGGACGGCCGGCGGCCGTGTCGGCTTCTTCCAGGGGCTGACCTTCCGCGGCAACTTCACCCGCTCGATCCGCTCGCCCGCGATCACCGAGGTGTTCAACCCGACCTCGCGTGCGTTCGATTCGGGCTTCGACCCGTGTGACGCCCGCTATGTCGGCAACGGCCCGAACCCCGCCGTCCGTCGTGCGAATTGCGTCGCCGCCGGCATCAACCCGGATACGTTCGACTCGCGGTTCAGCAACTTCACCATCCCGGTGACGGTTGCCGGCAACCCCAATCTGCGTAACGAGAAGGCGAATAGCTGGACCATCGGTGCGATCGCGCAGCCCGCCTTCGTCCCCGGCCTGTCGGTCGCGGTCGACTGGGTGAACATCAAGCTGAACGATGCGATCACCTCGCTCGACGGTGAGTCGATCCTGAACGCCTGCTATGACGGCGCCGGTTATCCCAACCAGTTCTGCGGCCAGTTCAATCGTGGCGCCGATGGCCAGATCACGACGATCCGCGAGGGCTATTTCAACGCCGCGTCCTATGAAATGGCGGGCCTGCAATCGACCATCGCCTATCGCCTGCCGCTGAGCCGTGTCGGCCTGGAGAATGCCGGTACGGTCGGTCTGTCGGTCAATTATTTCTACCGCGACAAGCTCCAGACCCAGATCGGTGTCGGCGACGTCGACCACGCCGCCGGCGAGATCGGCTTTCCGCGCCATTCGGGTACGGCGAACCTGACCTATGAAGGCAAGGTCATCAACTTCCTGTTCCAGGGCCAGTATACCGGCAAGGTGAAGTTCAACCTCGACGAGGCCCCGAACGCCCGCAACATCACGGGCCTGAGCGACTGGATGGTGTTCAACACCACCGTGGGCGTGAAGGTGAACGACCAGTTCAACCTGCGCTTCATCGTCGACAACGTCTTCAACGCGTCGGCGCCCTTCCCCGCGACCTCGGTGGGCGGCGGCACCCGGCCCTATTTCTCGGGCATCATCGGCCGCTTCTTCCGCGTGGCGGCGACCGCCCGCTTCTGATCCGCTTCGGATCGGGAAAAGCCTGACAGACAAAACCCATCCGGTTCCCGCCGGATGGGTTTTTCTTTGCCCGGTTGCCGGGCACGCATGGGCCGGTTACCCCTGTCGCCATGAAGCTGATCATCGGTAACAAGGCCTATTCCTCCTGGTCCCTGCGCGGCTGGCTTGCGTGCCGCCAGTCGGGGATCGCGTTCGAGGAAGTCGTCGTGCCGCTCTACGACGAGGATTGGGACAAGCGTCGCGAGGGGGCCGAGTTCGCGCCTTCGTCGGGCAAGGTGCCGATCCTGTGGGATGGCGAGGCGGTGGTGTGGGACAGCCTGGCCATCATCGACTATCTCGCCGACAAGGTGGGCCGCGATCGTTTCTGGCCGGTCGACGATGCCGCACGCGCCATGGCGCGCTCGATGGCGGCGGAAATGCATTCCAGCTTCATCGCGCTGCGCCGCAAGCACAGCATGAACATCCGCCAGGTCTATCCCGCCCAGCGTCCCGACGACGATGTCGTCGTCGACCTCAAGCGGATCATGGAGCTTTGGGCACAGGCCCGCGCGCGGTTCGGAGGCGATGGCGATTTCCTGTTCGGCGATTTCGGGGCGGCCGACATCATGTTCGCGCCCGTCGTCACCCGAATCGTCACCTATCAACTTCCCTCGGCGCGTTTCGCGGTGCCCTATATGGACGCCGTGCTACGCCATCCCTTCATGCAGGACTGGATCGCCGGCGCGCAGGAGGAGGATTGGGTGATCGAACGATTCGAGCAGCCCACGGTGTGACCGGCTGCCCTGCCCCGGCCTATTGGGTGGCCGGCGGGGTCTCGTTCAAGGGCGCACGCTGGCTGGTCGCCGGCTCCGCGACATGGGAAGAGAATGCCCAGAGCAGGCCCATGGCGATCAGCAACACGACCGCGAGCCCCATCAGCAGACGTAGGCTGGTCTTGCGGCCCTTATGATCCAGATCGCGATCCCGCTCGTTCATCGCCGTGTTCCTTTCATGAGCGCACACAACGACGGGCGGGCCGATCGGGTCCCGTGCACCGCCGACATGGATCATGCCGCCGCCCGCGATCGGCCGTGAGCGATTGCCTGCATCCGCCGGCCTGCCTATGCCGCGCGGCATGACCGATGCCCTTTCCCTGGCCCAGGCCCTGATCCGCGCCGACAGCGTCACCCCCGCCCATGGCACCGTTTTCGACGTGCTCGAGGCCGCGCTCTCACCCCTGGGCTTTGCGATCGACCGGTTCGTGGTCGGCGAAGCACCCGACGGACCGGTGGAAAACCTGCTGGCGACACGCGGTGGTCGGGGAACGCATCTGGCCTTTGCGGGGCATGTCGATGTCGTGCCGGCCGGCGACGGGTGGCAGGGTTCGCCCTTTTCCGGCGATGTCCGCGATAGCCTGTTGTTCGGGCGCGGCGCGGTCGACATGAAGGGCGCGGTCGCCGCATTCGTCGCGGCGATCCCGGCCGATCCGAGCATCCCCCTGTCGCTGATCATCACCGGCGATGAGGAAGGCCCCGCCATCCATGGCACCCGCGCGCTGATCGATCGCATGGCGGCGCGCGGGATCGCGCCCGATCTGTGCCTGGTGGGCGAGCCGACCTCCGCGCACCGGCTGGGCGACATGATGAAGATCGGGCGACGTGGGTCGGTCAATATCTGGATCACCGTGCCGGGGCGGCAGGGGCATGTCGCCTATCCGCACCTCGCCGACAATCCGATCACCCCGCTGGTCGCAATCCTGGCCGAGATCGAGGGGATCACGCTCGATACCGGCAATGCATGGTTCCAGCCCTCGAACATCGAGATCACCGACCTGCATGTCGGCAACCCGGCGCACAACGTCATCCCCGGATCGGCGCAGGCGCGATTGTCGATCCGCTTCAATGACGAACAGCGCGGCCAGGCGCTGATCGACCGGATCGCCGAAGTCGCGCAGCGCCATGCGCCAAGCGCCCAGGTCACGGGTCGCATCTCGGGTGAGGCGTTCCTGACCCAGCCCGGCCCCTTCTCCGCGATGATCGCCGACGCCATCCGTGCCGAGACCGGGATCGAACCGGAACTGTCGACCACCGGCGGCACGTCGGACGCGCGTTTCCTGTCGAAGCTGTGCCCCACTGTCGAGTTCGGGCTGCTCAACGCGACGATGCACAAGGTCGACGAGGCGGTGGCTGTCGACGACCTGTACGCGCTGACCCGCATCTATGCGGGGGTCATCGCTCGCGCGGGCGCCTGAAGACGATGTAGAGCGCGCCCTGCCCGCCATGGCGCGGATGGGCGCCCCGGATCGCCGCGATCGCATCGGCATGGCGCGACGCGCCCAGCCAGTCACTGATCGCCGCGCGGATCGCGCCGCGCGCATGCGGGCGCTCGCTTTCGGGGCGCGGCGGCTTGCCGGTCACCAGCAACAGCACGCGGTCGCCCCGCGCGATGGCACGCCCCAACCCCTGGTCGAGCAGCGCATGCGCCGAGGACAAGGTATGTCCGTGCAGGTCGAGCGAACTGTCGGGTATCACGGCGCCGCGCGACAGTCGCTTGTCCCATCCGCCATCGAGTGTTTCGCCCGGCCCCTTCTTGGGCGCCACCGGCACGGGGGCAGGCTGACGCATCGGAGGCACGCGCCCCTTTACTCGCACCTTGGGGGCGCCCGGCATTTCGTGGAACACCGCCTCCATCGTCGGAGGCGGCGGGGCGGGCCTGGCGGGCACGATCGCGGCACGCAAGGGGCGCACGGTGTTCATCACCCGCGCCCAAAGCTGCGCTTCGTCAGGGTTGAGGGACCGCACCGGTCGTCCCGTTCGTACCGACAATGCCGGCGCGCGCCAATGTGCCGACCGGCAGCAGCAAGAACGCCGTGCCGCGCGCTGACATGCCACCCGCCACGGTACGCGCGGTCTCGCCCGCGCCCCAGAAGGTGTCGAAGCGATTGGCGCCCTTGATCGCGCCACCCGTGTCCTGCGCAACCCACAGGCCGGTCGCATCCTGCCGGTCCATCGACAGGAAGACGGGCGCGCCCAGCGGCACGAATTTGGGATCGGCGGCGGCGCTGACCTGCCCCGTCACGGCATAGCCCATCGCGCCCTGCGGCGCGCCGTCGAGTTCGCGGAAGAACACGAAGCTCTTATTCTCGCGCATGATTGCGCGGCCTTCCTCGGGATGCGCGTGCAGCCAGGCGACGATCCCCTGCATCGAGGTCTGCCCCGGCCCCAGCAGCCCGCGTGCCTTCATCAGCGCGCCGATGCCGGTATAGTCCCGGCCATTCTGCGTGTCATAGCCGACCCGCATGATGTCACCGCCGGGCAGCCGCAGTCGCCCCGAACCCTGGATCTGGAGGAAGAACACCTCGACCGGGTCCGCACCCCAGGCGAGGACGGGCGCCCGCCCTTCGAGCGAGCCCTCCTCGATCGCGGTCCGATCGTCATAGGGGACGAGGTTGCTGCCCTGGACCTTGCCGCGGACCTTCTTGCCCTTCAGCGCGGTCGAGAAGGCGCCGAGGTCGACATCAATCAAATCGCGGGGTCGGGCGTAGATGGGGACCTCATAACCCGAGCGACGATCACGCGAGCCGGCGATTTCCGGCTCGTAATAACCGGTGGCGAGCGAGCGGCCGTCGCCGACCTGCACCGCCTCGAAATAACGGGCGAAGAAGTCGCGCGCACCGCCACGCGGCACATTGGCCGCCGCCTGACAAGCCGGCTGCCAGTCCGCCCCCTGGGTCAGGCCGCTGCTATCGGTCCGACGCATCAGGCCGGGGCAGGACAGAAGGAAGGCTGCACGCGCCGCTTCGGCCTGTGGCTCGGTGATCGGCAAGGTCGCGACCGGGGGGCCGGCCAGCACGCCCGCCTGCGCCGCCGTGGTCGCACCCGCTTGGGCAAGAACAGGCGTCGCGGGCAGCGGCGTCGAGGGGATGATCCGAACCGGGCCGGGGCCAACGCGCGATACGCTGGGGCCGTTGGGCTGGACCGATGGACCGGCTGGACGGGGCCGATCGGGTCGCGACGACGTTTCGGGGCGAGACGCGCCGGCTGGATGCCCCGTCGATCCGCCCGGCGGGACGATATGCCCAGCGCAGGCCGCCAGGCTCAACGAAAGCGCGACCGTCGCCGCGGTGCGAAGCCCCCTCACCGTTCGCATTCCCCCGGCCTGTCGTCAGGCTTCGTCGGTGTCGACGAGCTTCCAGTTCGGATCGCCGCTCTTCAGCGTCCGGGCGAAGGTCCAGATGTCATGCGTCTCGACCGCATCGCTCAGCGAGCCGGCGACGACTTGGCCTTCGGCATCGCGCGTGACGGCGACGATGTCGGCATCGAAGCGTACCGTGATCCGCGCGTCGCGACCGGCAAGCTGCGCATCCACAATCTTGGCGGTTTCCACCCGGATCAGACGGTTGTCGAGCGTCTCGCCCGCCGCCTCACGCTGGGCGATGGCTTCGGAGAACGCGGCCAGCACATCGGTATCGACCAGTTCGGACAGCGCCTGCTCGTCACCCTTCCAGAACGCCTCCAGCGTCATGCGATAGGCCGATTGCGCGCCGGCCAGAAACTGGTTGACGTCGAAGCCCGGCTCGCCGGCGATGATGCCGCGCAGGCCCTGTTCGGCGCGCGGATCGATGTTGCGGTTGACGACCGGGGCCGGGGTCTGCGTCGCCTCGGTCGTGCGCGGCATCGCCACGGGGCGGGCGCGATCGTCCGCGCTGCGCGGCAGCGGCTGCTGCTCATGCCCCGTACGCTTGCCCAGCACGCTGTACAGCCTCAGCGCCAGGAACAGCGCAACCATCGCGAGAAGAACGACGTAGAATAACAACGCGACAAGCCTTTCGATAACCCGACCGATATAGGCACAGCGACCGACAATGAAAACCCGGCCACCCGAGAGAGTTGGGCAAGGTTGAATCCGCGTCGACCCGCTGCTACGCGCAACGGCCATTAGGCCGAACGCGCGGACCCGCCCTTTCGGTTCCTTAGCCCCCTTGATACTATACGAGAAGGTATTGACGATGGACGAACAGGGTTTGCCGCAGGGCTTCGAAGCGCCGGCCGGTGACGATACCGGCCCCGCCGCCGGCATGATCTCGCAATATGTGAAGGATCTGTCGTTCGAGAACCCGAACGCACCGGCCATCTATCAGGCGCAGACCGCGCCGGGCATCGACGTGCAGTTCAACATCTCGGCCGCGCAGGTCGGCGAGGAAGTCCACGAACTGACCCTGAAGATCGAGGTTCGCGCCGAGTCCGAGGGCAAGACCGCCTTCATCGTCGACCTCAGCTATGCCGGGCTCTTCGGCTTCCGCAACGTGCCCGCCGACCAGATCCAGCCCTTCATGCTGGGCGAAGCGCCGCGCCTGCTCTTCCCCTTCGCCCGCCGCGTGCTGGCCGATGCGGTGCGTGACGGCGGCTTCCCGCCCCTGATGCTGGAGCCCATCGACTTCGCGCAGCTGTATCTTCAGCAGGCCGAGGCGCAAGGCGGGGCGCAGCCGAACACCCCGGAAACCGGCCACGCCTGATCCGGCCTGACAGATGAACCTGACCAAGGCGCTGGGCTCGGTCGGCGGGCTGACTCTGGCCAGCCGCGTGCTTGGTCTGGTTCGCGACTCGTTGTTCTTCCGCTTCGTGGGTGCGAACTTCGCCTCCGACGCGTTCCAGATCGCGTTTCGCCTGCCCAACATGTTCCGCGCCCTCTTTGCCGAGGGCGCCTTTTCCGCCGCCTTCATCCCGATGTTCAACCGCAAGGTGGCCGAAGGGGACAAGGCGGCGGAAGGGTCGGGGCTGGCGCAGGGCCTGGCCTTTGCCGAGAATGCGCTCTCGGTCCTGCTGCCCATCCTGATCGTCATGACCGCGCTGGTCGAGCTGGCCGCCTGGCCCGTCACCTGGGTCCAGACCTTCGGTTACGGCAAGGGCACCTCGGCGCAGTTCGACTATATCGTCCTGCTCAACCGCCTGACCTTTCCCTATCTGCTGTTCATCAGCCTGGTGTCGCTGCTCGGCGGCATCCTCAATTCGCTGCACCGTTTCTGGGTGAATGCGGCCGCGCCGATCCTGCTCAACCTGACGCTGATCGTCGCGCTATTGTTCTTCCACGCGCACGACCCGATGACGACCGCACGCAACCAGGCGATCGCGGTAACGGTCGCGGGTATCCTCCAATTCGTCTGGCTCTGGTGGGCGTGCCGACAAGCGGGCGTCCGCCTCAAGCTGAAGCGGCCGGTCATCAACGACGACGTCAAGCGGCTGATGAAGCTGATCCTGCCCGCCGCCGCCGGTGCGGGCGCGGTGCAGATCAACCTCGTCATCTCGACCGCGCTCGCCGCCCGCTTCCTGCCCGAGGGGTCGGTGTCGTACATCTATGCCGCCGACCGGCTGAACCAGTTGCCGCTGGGGCTGATCGGCATTGGCCTGGGCACCGTCCTCCTCCCGACTGTCTCGCGCCTGCTGGGGGCGGGCAAGGAGGTGGAGGCGATGGAGACGCAGAATCGCGGCATGGAGCTGGCGCTGCTGCTCACCCTGCCCGCCACCGTCGCGCTGATCGTCTGCGGCCAGCCGATCGTCGCCGCGCTGTTCCAGCATGGCAAGTTCACAGCGACCAACAGCTTCTATACGTCGCAGGCGCTCGCCGCTTTTTCGATCGGGCTACCCAGCTATATCCTCGTGAAGGTGTTGACGCCCGGTTTCTACGCCCGCGCCGACACGCGCACGCCGGTTCGCTTCGCGACCTGGTCGATGCTGGTCAATCTGGTCCTCAACCTGATCTTCATCTGGTGGCTGGGCCATATGGGGCCGCCGCTGGCCACCGCGATCGCGTCCACGGTCAATGTCGTGCTCCTTTATCGCACGCTGGCGCGGCGCGGGCATTTCGTCGCCGATGCGCAGTTGCGCCGGCGGGCCTGGCGGATGCTGGTCGCCGCCGTCCTGATGGGCGGTGCGATGGCGCTGCTCAACGAACGCTTCCAGCCCTATGTCACTGGCTCCAGCCTGGAGCGCTGGGGCGCGCTCATCATACTGGTCGCGACCGGCATGCTGGTCTATGCGGTGGCCACCTTCGCGACCGGGGCCTTCCGGCTCGCGGACATCAAGCGGCTCGTTCGCCGCAACCCTTGAGGATCATCATGCGCGTCGTTTCCGGCATCAAGCCCACGGGCAATCTCCATCTCGGCAATTATCTGGGCGCCGTGAAGCAGTGGGTGGCGATGCAGGACGACATCCAGGCCAAGGGTGGTGAGACGATGTACTTCATCGCCGACCTGCACGGCCTGACCGAATGGATCGCGCCCGCCGACATGGCGGCCAACACGATCGAGATGACCGCGACCCTGATCGCGGCCGGCATCGACCCCGAACGCTCGATCCTGTTCAATCAGACCCGCGTGCCGCAGCATAGCGAGCTGAGCTGGCTGCTGAACAATGTCGCGCGCGTCGGCTGGCTGAACCGCATGACCCAGTTCAAGGACAAGGCGGGCAAGAACCGCGAGGGCGCCAGCGTCGGGCTGTATGACTACCCGGTGCTGATGGCGGCCGACGTTCTGCTCTACAACGCCACGCATGTGCCCGTGGGCGAGGACCAGAAGCAGCATCTGGAGCTGGCGCGCGACATCGCGACCAAGTTCAACAACGACTATGAGCGCGAGGTCTTCACCCTGCCCGAGCCGTTCATCAGCAAGGCCGCGCCCCGCATCATGTCACTGCGCGACGGTACGTCGAAGATGTCCAAGTCGAACCCGTCGGAAATGTCGCTGGTCAAGCTGATCGACAGCGATGACCAGATCGCCGAGAAGTTCCGCAAGGCCAAGACCGACGCGGACGTCCTGCCCGACACGATGGAGGGGCTGGAAGGCCGGGCCGAGGCGCGCAACCTCATCACCATCTACGCCGCCATGGCCGACCGTACCCCGGCGGATGTGCTGACGCAGTTCGCGGGCAAGGGCTTTGGCGTGTTCAAGCCCGAACTGGCCGATCTGGCGGTCGCCACGCTGGGTCCGATCCGCGAGCGGCTGACCCGACTGCTCGACGATCGCGGGGAAGTGGGGCGCATCCTGGAGCGGGGCGCCGAGAAGGCGCGAGACCTCGCCGCGCCGATGCTGCTCGACGTGCAGCGGACCATGGGGTTGCAGATCTGATGACCACCCGCCCCGTCACCAAGGTCCCTACCCGGATCATGGTGATGGGGCCACCGGGCAGCGGCAAGTCGACGCTGGCCCGGATGCTGGGCGAACGGCTCGGCCTACCCGTCTGGCACGCCGATGCGCTATTCCACGGCCTGGGCTGGATCGCCCGGCCACGGAACGAATTTATCGCCGACATGACTGTGATCGCCGCTCGGCCCGCCTGGGTGATTGATGGCAATTATTCCAGCGCGCATTACGGCCCCGCAACCACCGACCGGCTCGCCCGTTCCGAACGGATCATCCTGCTCGACCTGCCCCGCCGCACCACGATCCCGCGCATCTTGCGGCGCGTGGCCCGCTACCATGGGCAGCAGCGTCCCGACAGCGCACCGGGATGCCCGGAGCGGCTGGATTGGGCGTTCCTGTTTTATTGCTGGCACTGGCGACGGGCGGTGCGGCAGGGCGTTTTGCGGGTGCTGGCGGGGGCGGAGGGCCGGGTGATCCGCTATGATCGGACACCGCCGCTCGCATGGGTGATGGCGGATTTGGGGCGCGCGGATTCCCTTGGCCTTCTTCGCTCAGGCTGAACGGCTTGCGGGAATCACGACTTGGCCAAACTTCCGTTCAGCCTGAGCAAAGTCGAAGCCCACGCCCCGAAGGACCTCAGCCCTCCAGTTCCTTCATCAACACCCGCACCGCGTTATCGATATCGCGGTCGGTATCACGCAATTCCTCGATCTTGCGCACCGCATAGATCACCGTCGAGTGATCGCGCCCGCCGAACTTTCGGCCGATCTCGGGCAGCGAGCGGGTGGTCAGGCGCTTGGCAAGGTACATCGCGATCTGGCGGGGACGGGCGATCGCGCGCGCGCGGCGGGCGGAGACCAGATCGAGCGGCTTCAGCTCGAAATGGCGGCTCACCAGCTTCTGGATTTCGTCGATGGTGATTCGCCGCTGCGCGCCGCGCAGCACTTCGCCGAGCGTGGCGACCGCGAATTCCAGGTCGATCTTGTCTCCGGTCAGCTGCGCATAGGCGACGACGCGGTTCAGCGCGCCTTCCAGTTCGCGGATATTGCCGCGAATCCGCGACGCCAGCAGGTCGAGCACGTCGTTGGGCACCGCCTCGGGCAGATCGGCGACCTTGCGGTTGAGGATCGTGCGGCGCAGCGTCAGGTCGGGTGCCTTGATATCGGCGACCAGCCCCGCGCCTAGGCGACCGATGATGCGCGGCTCCACCCCGTCAAGCGACTGGGGCGAGCGGTCGGCGGAGATGACCAGCCGCTTGCCCGCGCTGACCAGTTCGTTGACCGTGTGGAAGAATTCCTCCTGGGTCGAGTCCTTGCCGGCGATGAACTGCAGATCGTCGATCAGCAGCAGATCGGCCGAGCGGAGCCGCGACTTGAAGCTGTGCGTGTCGCGCGCGCGCATCGCCGCGACGAAATCGAACATGAACCGCTCGGCCGACATGCACAGCACGACCGCCTCGGGATGCGATTCGAGGAAGGCATGCGCGATGGCGTGCATCAGGTGGGTCTTGCCCTGCCCCGTGCCGCCATGGAGGAACAACGGGCTGAAACGCGGCGGACCCGGCTCGGCGAGCGACAGGGCCGCGTTGAACGCGACGCGGTTCGACGAATCGACGACGAATCGATCGAAGGTCAACCGGGGATCGAGCGGCGGACGGTCGCTGGCGTTGCGCGGCGCGGCGGGGGCCGCGGCGTCCGCCTTGGCCGCACGCGCCGTCGTGGTCGCGCGGGCCGGCTTGGCAGGCGCGGATGCGGCGGGCGCACCGAACAGTGAGGGCTGCTCGTCCGATTCGACCAGGCTGGGGGCCGCTTCAGCGCGCAGCGCGGCCGGGCGGGGCGCCGGGGCTGGCTCCACGGCTTCGACACTGGTCAGCTTGGCCGCGCGCGACGGCGCACGGGTCTCGAGCATCACGGCGCGCACTTCGGGCAGCACCGCCTTGAATTCCAGATGCAGCCGGTCTGCGTAATGGCTGCGCACCCAGTTGGTCGCAAAGGCCGAAGGAAGCGCCAGACGGACCGTATCCGGCTCATCGCCCTCGATCAGCTCCATCGGCTTCAACCACTGGTCGAACAGACGCGCGCCGGCCGATTCGCGCAGGTTCGCGCGGACGCGCGCCCAGGCACGGGCCTGGTCGGTCGTCGGTCGCGTTGCCTGCCAATTCGTCACCCGCACACTCCAATCTAACCCGGCCGCCGCCTGCACGGCCGACCCCAATTCCACGCGGCGACACCAGCCCGATGAGCCAATCCGGTTTGGACTCGGCCCGGTTCTGTTACGTCGCTATTTCCATGACGCGGTCACGAAGCACCGCTGCTGGGAAACCGATTATGAGCCATGAGGGGGTCTGATCAAGACCATGTCCGGCCATAAATCTGAAATAAACCGGATTGACAGCCAAAACCGCGCGGAAACGCGTTCGACAATCTTACAAGCAACTGAAAATGCAGTATATTAAGGATATGGGCGCGCAGACGCACGAACCCGCCCGCACTCGAATCGCGGGAAATCCTTGCGTTGCACGACGGGCGGATTTGTTCCCCGGCCTAACCTGGCCGACGAAGCTTAACCTATGCCGCAGGGACACGAAAAAACCCGCCGGGGCCGTCCCCGGCGGGTTTCGTTCGTCGCTGATAGAGGCGTTTAGGCCAGCGCGGCGATGCGCTTGGTCAGGCGCGAGAACTTGCGCGCCACGGTGTTCTTGTGCAGCACGCCCTTGGCGACGCCGCGCGCCATTTCGGGCTGCGCCGCGGCCAGAGCGACCGTCGCGGTTTCCTTGTCGCCAGCGGCCAGCGCGGCTTCGACCTTCTTCACGAAGGTACGGATACGGCTGACGCGGTTGCCGTTGATGACGGCGCGACGCTCGTTGCGACGGATACGCTTTTTGGCCTGCGGCGTGTTCGCCATGAAAACCTCTAAATCTCGATCAAAAGGGATAGCGGCGCGACGCACCAGCTCTGAAGCCGCGCCCCTTACCGGTTGGCGGGGCCGCCGTCAACTGCGCTGGCACGTCGCACAATAGAAGGTGGAGCGCCCCGAATCGGTCCGACGCCGGACGATCGCCCCACATTCGCAAGGGGCGCCCTCGCGCCCATAGACCCGCCACTCCTTGGAGAAATAGCCGAGTTCGCCATCGGGCCGCACATAATCGCGCAAGGAAGAGCCGCCGGCCAGGATCGCCGCGTTCAGGACGGTGCGGATCGCGTCCACCAGCCGGCCGAGCCGCGCCTTGGAAATCTGGCCGCTCGCTCGCCCCGGCGCGATGCCCGCCATATGCAGCGCCTCGCAGACATAGATGTTGCCCAGTCCCGCCACGATTCGCTGGTCGAGCAGCATCGCCTTGATCGGCGCGGCACGTCCCTCCAGCCGCTCGGCCAGATAGGCGGCGGTGAACGCGTCACCCAGCGGTTCGGGGCCCATGGCGAGGAAGGCCGGGTAGTGCGCCAGCTCGGCGGTCGGCAGCAGATCGACGAAACCGAATCGGCGCGGATCGTTCAGCGCCAGCCGCCGTCCCGCCTCGGTCTCCAGCAATAGATGGTCATGCGTCTGCGGCTCGCCCGGATCGATTCGCCAGCGCCCCGACATGCCCAGGTGAAAGATCATGGTGTCGCCGCGATCGGTGTCGATCAGACCATATTTGGCGCGCCGGCCCAGCCCCGTGACGCGCGCGCCCGTCATCCGCTGGCGCAGATCGGCGGGAAAGGGATGGCGTAGATCGGCGCGGCGCGGCTCGACCAGCGTCAGCCGCGCATCGGCCAGCACGGGGGTCAGGCCGCGCACGGTGGTTTCGACCTCGGGCAGTTCGGGCATCGTCTCTCGGGCAATCTCGCGAAAGCCCGGCATGTCGGCGCTTTCCTCAGCCAAACAGCTAGGTAGCGTTTGCCCCGCCAGCAAGGCCGGGCTAGGGCATCTTGCATGAGCGATACCGTGTCCTTCGGCTATGAAGATGTGCCCCGCGACGAAAAGGCCGCCCGTGTCGGCGGCGTGTTCACCAACGTCGCCTCCAAATACGACCTGATGAACGATGCCATGTCGGGCGGCATGCACCGGCTGTGGAAGGATCGCTTCGTCCGCCGGGTGAAGCCGCGCGCCAGCGACCAGATCCTCGACATGGCGGGCGGCACCGGCGACATCGCCTTCCGCCTGGCCGAGTCGGGCGCGAGCATCACGGTCGCCGACATCAATCCGGCGATGCTGGAAGTCGGCATGAAGCGTGCAGGCGAGCGCGGGTTCGACGAACTGGTCTGGACCGAGGCCAATGCCGAGTCCCTCACCTTCCCCGACCGTTTCTTCGACGCCTATACGATCGCGTTCGGCATCCGCAACGTCACCGACATTCCGGCGGCGCTCAAGGAAGCGCACCGCGTGCTGCGCCGCGGCGGGCGCTTCTTCTGCCTGGAATTCTCGACCACCGTCTGGCCGGGTTTCTCCGAGGTATACGACGCCTATTCGCACAAGCTGGTGCCCAAGCTGGGCCAGATGCTGGCGGGCGATGCGGACAGCTATCGCTATCTGATCGAATCGATCCGCCGTTTTCCCGACATGCCGACCTTCGAGAAGATGATCCGCGAGGCGGGCTTTATCGAGACCAAGGTCGAGCCGATCATGGGCGGCCTGGTCGCGATCCATTCGGGCTGGAAGATTTGATGCGAGGAAGTCCGGGCGGGTTCGCCCTGTGACCCAGCCGGTAGTCCATCTCTGGCGTCTGCTCAAATGGGGGCGGACGCTGGCCCGACATGGCGCGTTGCGCGGGATCGAGCGTGATCCCAACACGCCGGCCCCCGTGCGGCGGCTGGCGCGCGTGGCGCGGTTCGGCGCGCGCGTACCCGCCAAGCCGGCCTATGCCGACGCGTTTCAGGCGATCGGCCCGGCCGCGATCAAACTGGGTCAGACGCTGGCGACGCGCCCCGATCTGGTCGGTGAGGAAGCCGCGCAGGATCTGCTGCGCCTGCAGGACCAGCTGCCCCCCGTCCCCTTCGCGACGATCTGCGCCGCGATGGAGGCGAGCATGGGCCGTCCGCCCTCGCATTTCTTCGCATCGATCGAAGAGACGCCGGTTGGTGCCGCCTCGATCGCGCAGGTCCACCGCGCGGTGACGACCGATGGCCGTACCGTCGCGGTCAAGGTATTGCGCCCCGGCGTCGAGGACGACTTCGCCCGCGCCATCGACACCTATCAATGGGCCGCCGCGCAGGTCGAGGGGATGAGCGGCGAAGCCGCGCGCCTGCGCCCGCGCCTGACGGTCGAGAATTTCCGCCGCTGGACGCTGCGCGAACTGAACTTCCGGCGCGAGGCGGCCTCGGCCTCCGAACTTGCCGAGTCGATGACCGCCGAGCCCGATTTCATGGTGCCGCAGATCGACTGGGCGCGCTCGACCGCCAAGGTGCTGACGGTCGAATGGATCGACGGCATCAAGCTGTCCAACCGCCAGGCGCTGGTCGAGGCCGGTTACGACCTGCCGCATCTCGCCCAGACGCTGGTGCGCGCGTTCCTGCGTCAGGCGATCGCGGAAGGGTTCTTCCACGCCGATATGCACCAGGGCAATTTGTTCGCCCTGCCCGGCAACAAGATCGCCGCGATCGACTTCGGCATCATGGGCCGGATCGACCGCCGCGCGCGGGTCTGGCTGGCCGAAATTCTCTACGGCCTGATTACCGGCAATTATAAGCGCGTCGCCGAGATCCATTTCGAGGCGGGCTATGTGCCCCCGCACCACAATGTCGCCGAGTTCGCGACCGCGCTCCGTGCGGTGGGCGAGCCGATGCGTGGGCTTCCCGTCAAGGACATGTCGATCGGCATGATGCTCGACGGGCTGTTCTCGATCACCCGCGATTTCGACATGGTGACGCAGCCGCACTTGCTGCTCCTCCAGAAGACCATGGTGATGGTCGAGGGCGTGGCGACCAGCCTCGACCCCGACATCAACCTGTGGGATTCGGCCGCCCCCTTCGTGCGCGAATGGATCAGGACCGAGCTGGGGCCGGAAGCCAAGATCGCCGACCGGCTGATCGAGGATGTGCGCACCATCGCACGCCTGCCCGAACTGGTCCGCCGGATCGAGGCGCGCTACCCGGCACCGGGCGGCGAGCCGCCCGCCCCGCCGCTGAAGCAGATCGAGGTCGTTCGGATCGGTGGCGGCTGGCGCTATGCGCTGCTGTCGATGGCCTCGGCGGCGGCCGGGGTCGCGGCAACCCTGGCCGTGCTTCGGTAGCGACGGTGGGCAGCGCGCCCCCCGTTCGCCAGCGTCGTCTCGCGCGTCCGCTCTGGCTGAACCAGCCCGGCCGGGTGACGGGCCTGTCGCCGATGCGGGCGGGGGGCGTGCTGGGCCTGCTGCTGCTGCTGATCCTGGTCTTCTGGGCGACGCAGCGCCCGATCGTGCCGGTGCCCGATCGGCTGGCCCCGGTGTCGGTCACGATCATCGACCATGTCCGTCACGGCCAGTCCTTCTACCCGGCCGCGATCGATGCGCTGCGGGAGAATGAACAACCGCTGCGCCCCGCGCTGATCGCGGTGCCCCTGCCCGCCCTGCCCGTGGCGCTGGCGACCGTGTCGCCCGACATCGGCGAGACGCTGTTGATCCTGCTCGCCCTTAGTGTCGTTGTCGCCTGGGCGCGTTCTTGGCGGATCGCGCTCGACCGGCCGGTCGCGCAGGGGCTGGCCCTGATCCTGGCGGTCGCGGGGCTCTATCCGCTGGTCGCCTGGCCGATGAGCGTGGTGCCGGAAAGCTGGGCCGCGCTCCTCGTCGCGCTGTCGCTGGCGCAGCATCGGCCCCAAGGCATGGCGACCGCGGTCGCGCTGGGCCTTGCGGCGATGATCGTGACGCCGGTCGCGCTGGTCCATGCGCTGGTCATGCTGGTGCTCGCCTGGCATTCGCGCGCCCGACAGGAGGTGATCGGCTGGATCATCGCCATCGCGCTGTTCCTGCTGGTGCTGGCGGCCCATGCCCATGCGCTGCATACGGCCGTGACCGCCGTCGACCCGGTGATGGGTGACGCGCTGGCCCTGACGACGCCCGCCGACCTGATCGCCGGTGTCGCCTCGACCGGCGCGGTCGGGTTCCTGCCCTTGAGCCTCGTCCTGCCGCTGGCAGTCCTGGCGGCGCTGGGCTGGCTACATTGGCGGCGACCGGTCGCCCGCCGCGCCGGGGTCACCATGGCGGCCTATGCGCTGGCGGCGCTGTTGACCGGGGGCGCGGGGTTCCTGTTGATGCTGGCGCCACTGTTTTTCCTGGGGCTGGTCTTTGCCCCCGACGCCGTGCGCGAATTGGTCGCCACGCTGCGCGACCGGCGCCGGATCACCGTCAAGCGAGTGGTGCGATGAGCCATATCCTGTTGATCGTCGGCGGCGGCATCGCGGCCTATAAGAGTTGCGAGCTGATCCGCCTGATCCGCAAGGCCGGGCACAGCGTACGCTGCGTCCTGACCGAGGGAGGCGGCCATTTCGTCACGCCGATGACGCTGGCCGCGCTGTCCGAGAACCAGGTGTTCACGACCCTGTGGGACCTGAAGGACGAGGCGGAGATGGGGCATATCCAGCTCAGTCGCGAGGCCGATCTGCTCGTGGTCGCGCCCGGCACCGCCGACCTGATGGCGCGCATGGCGAACGGCCATGCCGATGACCTGGCGACGACCCTGTTGCTGGCGACCGACACCCCGGTGCTGGTCGCGCCGGCGATGAACGTGCGCATGTGGCTGCACCCCGCGACGCAGCGCAATGTCGCGCGATTGCGCGCGGACGGCGTGACCGTCATGACGCCCGATGAAGGCGCCATGGCGTGCGGCGAGTTCGGCCCCGGTCGCCTGCCCGAGCCGCCGGCGATCATGGCGGCGATCGAACGGATGCTGGCCACCACCCCCGTCGAGGCGCCACTCACGGGTCGCCATATCCTGGTCACCGCCGGCCCCACGCACGAACCGATCGACCCGGTGCGCTATATCGCCAACCGCTCCTCGGGGCGGCAGGGCTTCGCGGTGGCGGGGGCGCTCGCACGACTGGGCGCGCGGGTGACGCTGGTCGCCGGGCCGGTAACGCTGCCGACCCCCGCCGGCGTCACCCGCATCGATGTCGAGACCGCGCGACAGATGGCCGAGGCGGTCGAGGCCACCCTGCCCGTCGACGCCGCCGTGATGGTCGCCGCCGTTGCCGACTGGCGCGTCGAGGCCGCCGGGCAGAAGGTCAAGAAGGACGGCGGCATCGCGCCCGCGCTGACGCTGGTCGAGAACCCCGACATATTGGCCCGCGTCGCCGCCGGCCCCGACCGACCCCAGCTGGTCGTGGGCTTCGCGGCGGAGACCGAGCATGTCGTCGACCATGCCATCGCCAAGCGCGCCCGCAAGCGTGCCGACTGGATCGTCGCCAATGACGTCTCCACGGATGTGTTCGGCGGCGAGGCCAATATGGTGCACCTCGTTACCGCCGATGGCGTCGAGAGCTGGACCCGGATGTCCAAGGACGCCGTGGCGGCGGGACTCGCACAACGCATGGCGGATGCGCTACAAGCACGCTCATGACGCATGCTCCGATTGCGATTGCCATCAAGCGCCTGCCCCATGGCGAAGGGCTGGCCCTACCCGCATATGCGACCCCCGGCGCGGCCGGCATGGACGTGGTCGCCGCCGAAAGCCTGACGATCGCGCCGGGCGCGCGGGCGGCCGTGGCGACCGGCTTCGCCATCGCCATTCCGGCGGGCTATGAGGTCCAGGTGCGACCGCGTTCGGGCCTTGCGCTGAAGCACGGCATCACCTGCCTCAACACGCCCGGTACCATCGACGAGGATTATCGCGGCGAAGTGAAGGTGATCCTCGCCAATCTGGGCCAGGACGCGTTCGCCGTCGCGCGCGGCGATCGCATCGCCCAGCTGGTTCCTGCGCCGGTCCAGCGCGCGACCCTGACCGAGGTTGCGGCCCTGGACGACACGCGGCGGGGCACGGGCGGTTTCGGATCGACCGGGCAATGATCGCGCTACTGACCCTCGTCGCGCAGGCGCTCGTCGCACCGCAGGCCGTGACCCCGCCGGCCGCGAACGCCGCCTCCGCCGAGCCGCCGCATGACTGGTCGACGCTGCCGTCGATCACCCTGCCCCCCGCCAGCGCGACGATGGTCCGCTTCGTCCGCGAAGAGGTGGAGGCCGGTCGATGCGCTCGCAACCGCGTCACCGATGACGGACAGGTGGTGATCGCCGTTCCGATGGCGATGCGTCCGGCCGGCGAGAACCGCACGCCGACGGTGGTGCCGCTCGCCATCGGTTGTCCGACCGTCGAGCAGTTCAGCGCGGGCGCGGCTCTACGGATGATGCGCAATCTGCCGCATCGCACCATGCTGTCCGAGGATCGCTGGTATCGCACGGTCATCACCTATACATGGCCGGGATGACCCTGTCCGACGACGAACTGGCCCGTTATGCCCGTCACATCGTGTTACGTGAATTCGGCGGCGGGGGACAAATTCGGCTGAAGCAGGCGCGGGTCGCGGTGATCGGCTGCGGTGGCATCGGCTCTCCGGCGATCCAGTATCTTGCCGCCGCCGGGGTCGGATCGCTGATCCTGATCGACGATGATGTGGTCGAGCCGTCGAACCTGCAACGCCAGACCATCTTCACCACCGAGGATCGCGGCATCCCGAAGGCGGAGGCCGCCGCCGCCTTTGCGACCCGGCTCAATCCGCATGTCCAGGTCACGGTCCACCGCACCCGCGTGACCGGGGAGAATGTCGCGGCACTTCTCGCGGGCGCGGACGTGGTGCTGGACGGGTGCGACAATTTTTCGACGCGGCTCGTGGTGGCCGATGCGGCGCTGGACGCCCGCATCCCGCTGGTCTCGGCGGCGGTGGGCCAATTCGAGGGGCAGCTGGCCGTCTATCGCGGATGGGAGGCGGACAAGCCCTGCTATCGCTGCTTCGTCGGCGACGCGCTCGATCAGGCCGGGCTCACCTGCGCCGATGACGGCGTGCTGGGACCGGTGACCGGCGTGATGGGCAGCCTGGCCGCGCTGGAGACGCTGCGCGCCATCGCGCCTTTCGGGCGGGACAGCGCGGGCTCGGTCCTGCTCGCCGACCTGTTGTCGCTGCGTTTCCGCACCATCGGCCTGCCCAAGGACCCTGGTTGCCGCTGTTCGGGCATGACGGCGTGAAGACGCCTCCCGCGCCGCCGACGGGCTGGGCCGACTGGACGGGTGACAAATCGTGGATCGGCCAGATCACCGGCCTGCCCGACAGCGCGCTCCACGCCCATTTCGGCATGGCGATCCTGGTGCTCGCGGCCCTGATCCTGCGGCGCGCGCCCTGGGACTGGCGATGCTGGCTGACCGTGCTGGCGATCGAGACCGCCAACGAAGCCTATGACCTGCTCCAGCCCTTCTATCCGACCGACGAGGGCAATCTGGCGGCATCCTGGTTCGACATGTGGTCGACGATGCTGTGGCCGACCGTCATCCTGCTGACCTTCCGTTGGCTTGCACGGCGCGCGGAACGTTAGAGGGCCGCATATTCCTCCCCTTCTAGATCGCGATGACATCGTATCGAATAAACGCGAGCCCCTCCCCTTCAGGGGAGGGGTTGGGGTGGGGCATCGCCTCACACTGTCTGCCTGTGGAGGCGCCCCACCC
>NZ_JBNNOB010000026.1:0-35230 GCF_050274375.1 Sphingomonas sp. NPDC019816 | reverse complement strand
ACTTCGCTCAGTGCGAACGGAGGGCGGGAAGGGCCCTATCCCCGCCCCACCGACTCCCGCACGACCAGTTCATGCGCCACCACCCGGTCCTCCACCGCGCGGGAGCGCAGGGAGGCCAGCACCTGCTCGACCGCGCGGAAGGCCATATCGCCCACCGGCTGGCGGATGACGGTCAGCGGCGGCCAAAGCCGCGCCGCGATCGCGGTGTCGTCGAAGCCGGTCACCGCCAGATCACGTGGCAGCGACAGCCCCATGCGATGCGCCTCGCCGATCAGCCCGGCGGCCATGTCGTCGCTGCTGCACAGGATCGCGCTCGGGCGGTCGGGGCGGGCCAGCAGGACGCGCGCCGCTACTGCACCGCTGGCCGGTTCGAATTCGCCGCGTATCTCCAGCGTCGGATCGACCGGCAGGCCGCTCGCCACCAGCCCGTCGCGAAAGCCCGCCAGCCGCTCGTCCGCCACCGAGAAGCGTGCCAACCCCGCGACGAAACCGATCCGGCGATGCCCCTGCCCCGCGACATGGCGGGTCAGCGCCGCCATCGCCGCGCGGTTGTCGATCCGCACGGTCGAGATGTCCGGCAGCGCGCAGCCCGTTGCGATCGCCGCCGCCGCCACGCCCAGTTGCTCGAACAGTCCCGATCCGCTGAGTAGTTCGGCGAAGGGCGGCACCAGCAACACGCCGGCCGCGCCGCTCTGCACCAGCGCACGCACCGCCGCCTCGGCCGCTTCGCGGGTCAGCCCTTCCTCGGCCTGGGCGATGAATTGCAGGCCGCGCGCATTGGTCGCGCGCAGGGCGCCGAGCAATACGGATTCGATGAAGGGCGTCCGCCGGTCGCTATAGATCAGCCCAAGCGTCGTCGCGCGCGCCTTGGCCAGCCGGCGTGCGGCAATGTTTGGTCGGTATCCCAGTTCCTCAACGGCGGCGAGCACGGCCGCGCGCGTCGCCGGCCCGACCTTGCCGGTGCCGTTGATCACGTTGGACACGGTCATCGCCGACACGCCGGCGCGTTCGCCGACCGCGCGGATCGTGACTCCCTCGGGCTTGCGCATGGTCATGACCGGCATGGCGGTAACGGGCTTTTCCGTCACCGGCCAGTGCCCGCCATAGACCGGGAAGGCGGGCGCGTCAGACCGCGCCCGCCTTCAGCCCCTTGACCGCATGGTCGACCGCCCGCGCGGTCAGCGCCATGAATGTCAGCGAGGGGTTCACGCACGAGATCGAGGCCATCTGCGCGCCGTCCGTGACGAACAGGTTGGAGGCGTCATGCGCCTGGCTCCATTTGTTCAGGACCGAGGCCCGCGGGTCCGCGCCCATGCGTGCGCCGCCCATTTCGTGGATCGCGTCGCCGGGGACATGCTCCTGCTCGCCGCTGGTGACGTTCTTCATCCCCGCCGCGCGCAGCATCGCCTCGCCCTCGCGCCGCGCGTCCGCCATCATCTTCAACTCATTGTCGCGGAAGGTGACGTCGAACTTCATCAGCGGCACGCCGAAGCGGTCGACCTTGCTCGGGTGCAGCGAGACGCGATTGTCCTCATAGGGCAGACATTCGCCGAACGCGCCCATGCTGAACTGCCACGGGCCATAGCGGCGCATGCCATGCTTCATCTCGGCGCCGAAGCCGACCGGCTTGGCGGCGTTGCGATAGGCCGATCCCTGATAGCCATAGCCGCGCTTGAAGCCGAGCCCCTCATCGCCCTTCAGATTGCGGAAGCGCGGCACATAGACGCCGCCCGGCCGCCGGCCATATTCGATCAGATCGTCCATGCCGGGAATCTCGCCCGACACGCCGACGCGGAAGATATGGTCCATGACATAGCGGCCTAGCGTCCCGCTCGAGTCGAAATGGCTGCGCTCCGAACCCTGGACGCGCGAGTTCATCAGGATCTGTACCGACGCCATCGACGATGCACAGACGAAGACCAGGTTCGCGGTCGCCTGCATCGCCTGACCCGTCTTGGCATCGATATAGCGGACGCCAGTCACCTTCTTCCTGGCCGCATCATAGTCGATGCCGGTCACCACCGCATCCGACTGCAACGTCAGCCGCCCGGTCGCGCGCGCCGCCGGTAAGGTTACCGCCTGGGTCGAAAAATAGGCGCCGAAGGAACAACCATTGCCGCACTGGTTGCGGAACTGGCATTTGGTGCGGTTCTGGTCGGGCTTGTCCTCGGTCATGTTGGACAGGCGGGTGTTGATCAGCTTGCGGCCCGGAAACTGGCCCTCCAGCCGCTCCTTCAGCCATTTCTCCGCGACGTTCATCGGGATCGGCGGCTGGAACTCGCTGTCGGGCAGATAGGGCAGGTTCTCGCGGGACCCGGACACGCCGATATATTTCTCGACATAGGCGTACCACGGCTCGACATCCTCATACCGGATCGGCCAGTCAGCCGCGACGCCCTCGCGCTTGTTCGCCAGGAAGTCGTCCGGGCTCCAGCGAAACGTCCAGCGCCCCCAGATCAGCGACTTGCCGCCAACCGCGCCGGGCCTGATCCAGTAGAATTTGCTCCCCTCGTCATAGGCATAGGGGTTCAGCCGGTCGTCATTGTAGAATTTGCGATTGCTGGGCGCGACATAGCCGTGCTTGGCGATGAAATAGTCGCTGTCCATCAACGGCTTGGGCATGATGTTGCGTGCCGGCACCTCGAAGGCGGGCTTGCCGTCATAGGGATAGCCCTCGCCATGTTCGACCATGACGCCCCGGTCGAGCATCAGGACGCGCAGGCCCTTTTCGGTCAGTTCCTTGGCGGCGAACCCGCCGCTGATGCCCGACCCGATCACGATCGCGTCGAAACGGTCTGTCGCCGCCATGGCTGTCCTCCCTAGAATCTTATGTCGGTATTCTTATGTCTGTATCGATCAGAACCGCAGCGCGCGAAGCGTGCGATAGCTGGTGGTGATGTCGGGCAGATAGGGCGCGGGCGCCTGGTCGTTCTCGACATAGAAATGCTTCACGCCGGCCAGCCCGTTGAGCTTGAAGATCGAGGCGAAGTCGGTCTGGCCCGCGCCCACCGCCGTCATGCTGCCATCGGCGCGCGCGTCCTTGACATGATAGGCATAGATGCGCCCGGCCAGCCGCCGGATCAGCGCCTTCACATCCTCGCCCGCGTGCAGCGCCCAATAGAGATCGATCTCCAGCTTCACGAGCCTGGGGTCGGTGGCCTTCAGCAGCCGCTCGTACAGGCTGACGCCGCCGGGCTTCACGGCGAACTCGAAGTCATGATTATGATAGGCGAAGCCCAGCCCCGCCTTCTTCAGGCCTTGCGCAAAGCGGTTGAAATTGGGCAGCGCCGCATTCCATCCCGCCTCGGTGCGATGCTCGTCGGTCATATAGGGCAGGATGACGGTGTCCGCGCCCAGCGTCTTGGCCATCGCCACGCTCTGGTCGAACTTGTCACGCAGGCTTTCATAGGGGACGTGGATCGACGGCGCCTTCAGCCCCAGCCGGTCCTGCGTGCGGCGGAGCATGGCATGGTCCATCGCGTCATAGCCGCCACCGCCATATTCGATCTCGCGATAGCCGATCCTGGCCACCGCCTCGAGCGTCTTGACCGGATCGGCGGCGAACAGCTCGCGGATCGTGTAGAGCTGCAACCCGATGGCGCCGAGTTGCGCGGCCTGCGCCTCGCCCGGCAGGAACCCGGCCGCGCCCAGACCCAGCCCTGCACCGATGAGCGAACGACGATCGATCATGCCGAATACACCTTGTTGACCTGAGAATAGGGAAAGGCACCGTTATACTCGCCGGGCACGGGCAGATATTCGCGCTCCTGCGTGATGCCGATCTCGGACGTATAGTAACCGGTGATGACGAGCTGCCGGAACGGCTCGAAAAAGGCGCGCCCCTCGGGGATGACGCCCTCCATCGCCTCGGTCAGCAGCGTGTCCTGCTGTTGCGCGGTCGCCTTGGCGGCGGCGAGTCTGTTGACGCTTTGGCTGCGCGCTTCGATCGCGTTCAGCCCGTTGACGATCGGCACCCGGTCCTCGGGCAGCGACCAGTCGGCCAGCATCTTCTCGATGAACGCGGGCACCTCGGCGGCGATCGCGCCGGGGGTATCGGTGGTGGGCAGCACCCGCTCGGCCAGCGCGGTCATCGTCGCGCGCTGGGTGGGGGTAAAGACCGAGACGCTGGGCGGCCCTTCGGAAATGACGGGGATGGCACCGCGCGTCTGTTCCACCGCCCCCGCCGCTCGGGCGATGGGCGCGAACAGCGCGGAGCCGAACATGGCGGTGATCCCCACCAGCGCGTGGCGGCGATCAATATGGGGGTGGGCGATCATCGGGCATCCTCCGGCAGGTCCTGCGCGATCGCCTCGGGCGGCAGCGGGCGGACCCAGATATTACGGAACGAAACGGGCGAATCGTGATCCTGAAGCTGGATCGGCGCGGCGTCGGCATGCGCCTGATACTGGCCGATCTGCCGCCAGACGGTGGTGCCCAGCATCGCCTGATGATTCTGGACCAGCACCCCGTTCAGGAACGCGGTGACATAGGCGGGGCGTAGCAGCTTGCCGTCCGCCGCGAAGCGTGGCCGCTCGAAGACGATGTCATAGCTCTGCCATTCGCCCGGCTTGCGCGACGGGTTCACCAGCGGCGGCTTCCAGGCATAGACCGCGCCGACCGTGCCATCGGCATAGGTCGGGTTGTCATAGCCGTCGAGGATCTGCACTTCGTAGCGCTGCATGAACCAGATGCCGCTATTGCCGCGATCCTGCGACGATTTCCGCGGCGGGGTCGGCGAGCGGAATTCGAGGTGCATCTGCACGTCCCCGAAGCTCTGCTTGCTGACCAGCACGCTCTCCGCCTTGCCGTCGCGTGGTGGTACGGTCATCGCGCCGTCTTTCAGCACCCAAGGCTTGCCGCTGGGCGTCCACGCGTCCATCGAGCGCCCGTCGAACAGCACGACCGCATCGGACGGCGCGCCACCGGGTTGCGCGGCGGGCGTCACGACCTTCGGCGCGGGCCGGTCGGGGTCATGGACATGCCATTTGCCACCGGGCAGGATCGGCGTGTCGCGAAAGCCCAAGCCCGGCTTGTCCTGAGCAACCGCACCGCTCGCCACGGCCAATGCGATCAACGGTAGCATCCGCATCGCTCCCCTCCTCATATTCTCGGATCGATCGCGCGATAGGCGGCGATCAGCTTGTCTTCGCCGGCCCGGCCCTTGACCGAATTGCCATGTTCCATGCCGATCACCCCGGCATAACCCTGTTGCTTCAGGAAGCGGCAGACATTGGCATAGTTGATCTCGCCGCTGCCCGGCTCGTTGCGGCCGGGATTGTCGCCGAACTGGATATAGCCGATCTCGTTCCAGCACAGCTTCATCGTCGGGATCAGATTTCCCGACTGAATCTGCTCGTGATAGAGGTCGGCCAGCACCTTCACACCCGGGCTGTTCGCGCCGCGCGCGACGGCATAGCCTTCCGCGATCGACTGCATGAAGACGCCCGGATGGTTGGTCCGCGTATTGAGCGGCTCCATCACCAGCGCCATCCCATGCGGCGCGACGATGTCGCCCGCGCGGCGCATTACGTCGATGACCCGCCCCATCTGAATTGCGGGGTGCAGACGCTTGTCCATGAAGCCGGTGACGACCGTCATCCGCGTCGCGCCGACCCGTTTTGCGACATCGACCGCGCTGGTCACATCGGCAAGAAACGCCTGCCGCTCGGCATCGTCCTCCCCACCCAGCAAGGGCCGCGATTCCGACCATTTGGGCATCGACGCGACGAACACGCCCATCGTCATCTTGCGGTCGCGCAGCGCCTTGGCGATCGCCTCCTGCTCGGCGACGGGGCGAAGGCGATATTCATTGTCCTCCCACGCCCAGAAACCCTGATCGGCGGCATAGGCGATCTGCTCGACCGAGCTGTCGCCCCGGCTGGCAAAGCTGCCCAGATGCGGTGCAAAGCCCAGGGTAAAGCGTGCGGCGTTGGAGGATCGGCCCGCCTTCTGCCCCGCCAGCGCGGCGGCGGGAACGGCGGCGGCGAGGCCGCCCATCACGGTACGACGGGACCAGCTCATGCGACACTCTCCGCAACGGGGCGGCGGGGACGGCGGCGCTCGGCCAGCCAGATGCCGCCGAACACGAACAACAGGATCACCGGCACGATCGCGAGCCGCGCAAAGGACTGCGACGCCGCCGCATCCTCGACCTGGCGCAGCGCCTCGCCGGTCAGCCGGGTGAATGCCTCGGGTCCTCCGGCCAGTTCGACCTTGGCGGCGTCGAACATCGCGCCCAGACGGGGCAGCACGAAGAAGCTCGCCAGCGCGCCGGCCGATCCGACCAGACCCAGTGCCCAGGCCCCGCCGCGCGGATAACGCTCGGCAACCGAGGCCAGCATGGTCGGCCACATCGCGCAGACGCCCAGCCCCCACACGGTCGAGGCCAGGATCGCCGCCACCGGCGACTGCGCGCGCGACAGCAGGAACAGACCGATCCCCGCCAACAGGCTCGACACCCAGAGCAGCCCCGGATTGGACAACCGCCCCGCGATCCGCCCGGCGAAATGGCGGAACACGAACATCAGCGCGCTGACATAGACCAGCAGCAGGATACCGCGCATGCCCACCCGGCTGCTGAGCGCCACGTCGAGCCACTGGCCCGGCGCGAGTTCGGAGGCGGCGGTCAGGAACATCGCGGCGAACCAGACGAAGAAGCTCGGCCGCTTGAAGACTTCGGCGATCATGCCGCCGAAACCGACGTCACGGACTTCGCGGGGGACCGGCGGAAAGCGGGTGGTCGCCGCCATCACCAGCACGCCGAGCGCCGGGATCAGCACCAGCGCCATGATCGCCTGCCACGACAGCGCCTCCGCCAGGAACACCCCCGCCAGACCGCCGACGATCAGCCCGCCGGGATACCAGGCATGAAGCACGTTCAGGCGATGCGTCGTGTCCTCGGGATAAAGACGCGCGGTCAACGGGTTGATCGATGCTTCCGCCAAACCCCATCCGATACCGCTGAGCAGCATCCCGCCCCAGACGACATGATAGACGCCCATGCCGCTGGCGACCGAGCCCGCCCCGATGATCGCCGTCGTGCCGACGAGGAAACACAGGCCGCAGCCGATCAGCATCTGGCGCGCACCGATCCGGTCGAGCAGCGCGCTCGCCACGAACAGGGTCGCGGCAAAGCCCAGAAAGGCCGAACCCAGGGCCGACCCGATCAACTCCCCCGCCTCGACCGCCGCGATGGGATCGATCCACTGCGCCTTCAGGCTGCTCGCCACCGCCGCACGCAGCGCCGCGCTGGCGGCGGCCGTGAACAGGGCCAGCACGCTTAGCCAGAACAGCCGCGACCGATTCTCCGGTATCGCTTCCATGCCCCTCTCCCGCTTATCTTTTTTGTCAGACTTGACCGTCCGGAGCGGATGGTCAAGCCATTGAATTATTATCCGTCATTGCGAGCGAAGCGCGGCAATCCAGGGCGCCTTGCCCGGACACTGGATTGCTTCGCTGCGCTCGCAATGACGGAGAGCATATTTCAAATTCCCAGCCAGCGCCGATTGGCGGCCGGATCGCCCCCACCGGCGAAATCGTCGAAGGCGCGCTCGGCCCGCCGGATCATGTGTGCGGCGATGAAGGGCGCCCCCTCCCGCGCGCCGTCCTCGGGATGCTTCAGGCAGCATTCCCATTCCAGCACTGCCCAACCGGCATAGCCGTACTGCGTCAGCTTGGAGAAAATGCCGCCGAAATCGACCTGCCCGTCGCCCAGCGAGCGGAACCGCCCCGGCCGGTCGACCCAGCCGCTATAGCTGCCATAGACGCCCGCGCGGCCGGTCGGATTGAACTCGGCATCCTTGACGTGGAACATGCGGATGCGGTCGTGATAAAAATCGATGAATTGCAGATAATCCATCGCCTGCAGCACGAAATGGCTGGGGTCGTAGAGGATGTTGGCGCGGGCATGGCCGCCGACCGCCTCCAGGAACCGCTCGAACGTCACGCCGTCATGCAGGTCTTCGCCGGGATGGAGTTCGTAGCAGAGGTCGACACCTTGCTCCTCGAACGCGTCCAGGATCGGCCGCCAGCGCTTGCCGAGTTCGGCGAACCCTTCCGCCACCAGCCCGCCGGGCCGCTGCGGCCAAGGATAGACGAAGGGCCAGAGCAGCGCGCCGGAGAAGGTCGCATGCGCGCTCAAGCCCAATCGCCGGCTGGCCTTGGCGGCGTAACGCAGTTGCTGGACCGCCCATTCCTGTCGCTCGGCGGGCTTGCCCCGCACCGCCTCGGGCGCGAAACCGTCGAACGCCGCGTCATAGGCGGGATGCACCGCCACCAGCTGGCCCTGCAAATGGGTCGACAATTCGGTGATCGCGACGCCCGCCTCGGCACAGCGTCCCGCCAGATCGTCGCAATAATCCTGGCTTTCGGCGGCCAGCTTCAGGTCGATGCAGCGCGCATCCCAGGTCGGAATCTGCACGCCTTCATAGCCCGCCTCCGCCATCCAGCGCGCCGCCGAGTCGAGCGTGTCGAACGGGGCCGCATCGCCCATGAACTGTGCCAGGAAGATACCCGGCCCGCGCATCGCCGAGGATGGGGCGGTCTCGGTCACTTCGCGGTCTCGGCCTTGAGGTACGCGATCAGCGCGGCGCGCTTGGCGGGGTCGGCGACGCCGATCGGCATGCGCGTACCGGGCACCTTCTTCATCGGCGCGGCGATGAACTCATTCAGCGTCTTGTCATCCCATTTCAGCCCCGACGCCTTCATCGCGGCTGAATAGTTGAAGCCGGCGACGCTGCCCGCCTGCCGCCCGAAGACGCCGTTCAGATTGGGGCCGACCCCATTGCGCCCGCCCTTGTTTAGCGTGTGGCACGCGCGGCACGCGGCGAAAGCCTGCGCCCCGGCGGCGGGCGCGGTCTGCGCGGTCGAGGGTGCCTGCACCGCCAGCATCACGGCGATCGTGCCCGGCAGGGCGGCCAACCAGACGAGTTGCCTCATCCTCTCTCTCCTGAAATTTTCTTGTCCAGACTCGCTGGTTCTACACGGAGTTTACCGGTAAACCCGTGGCTTGCAAGTATCGAATGTCGCCTTTCGAGCGACGCGCATGACGGGAGAGGATGATGGCGGGACGCAGGCTGAAACTGGCGATGGCGGGCGGCGGCGAGGGCGCGTTCATCGGCGGCGTGCACCGGATGGCGGCGGCGCTGGATGGCGACTGGCAGTTGGTCGCGGGTGCGTTCAGCAGCGATCCCGCACGCAACCGGCGCACCGGCGAACAGCTCGGCCTCGACCCGGCGCGGGTCCATGACACGCTGGATGCGCTGCTCGCCGACGAACGCGCGCGCCCCAAGGGCGAACGGATCGACGCGGTCGCGATCGTCACGCCCAACCATCTCCACGCCCCCATGGCGATCGCCGCGCTCGATGCGGGCTTCCCCGTGTTCAGCGAAAAGCCGATGGCGATGAACCTGGCCGAGGCGCAAGCCATCGCCGAGGCGGCGCGGGCCTCGGGCCGGCTCTATGCGCTGGCCTTCACCTATAGCGGCTATCCGATGGTCGAGGAGGCACGCGCGCGCGTCGCGCGCGGCGATTTCGGTCGCGTCCGGCTGGTCCATGTCGAATATGTCCAGGGCTGGCTGAGCAGCCCCCTCGACCGCGAGGGCAACAAGCAGGCCGAGTGGCGCACCGATCCCGCGCGGGCGGGTCTCGGCGGCGCGCTGGGCGATATCGGCACCCATGCCTTCCAGCTGGCCGAGCATGTCTCCGGCCTGACGGTCGAGGCGCTGTCGGCGGATGTGACCACCCATGTCGCGGGGCGGATGCTTGACGACGACGTCAATGTCCTGCTGCGCTTCGCCGAGGGCGCGCGCGGCACGCTGCGCGCCACGCAGGTGGCGGCGGGCGAGGAGAATGGCCTGCGCATCCGCATCCATGGCGAGAAGGGCGGGCTGGAATGGTCGCAGATGGAGCCGAACACGCTGACCCTGCGCTGGCTCGACCGCCCCGCCGAGATCGTCCGCGCCGGCGGCCCGGGCCTCAGCCGCACCACCCTGCCCCGCCTGCGCACCCCCTCGGGCCATCCGGAGGGCTATATCGAGGCATTCGGCAACCTCTATCGCGCGGTGGCGGGAAGCCTGCGCGACGATGCCCCTAAGGGCGGCGCATGGGGTGAGGCCGACTGGTTTCCGGGACTGGAGGCTGGATTGCGGACGATGGCGTTCGTCGAGGCGGTACTGGAAAGCGCGAAGTCGCAGGAGAAGTGGACGGCGTTTCCAGCGGCAGGGCTTGCGGCCTAGCCGTACTGCCAGACGTCACTGGTTAGATGACGTCAGCGTGGAGAACGCATGATCCTTTTGCCCTTGATGGTTCTTCAGCCGGATGCCGCCTTGTCCTTTGGGGAAGCACGACAACTTCCACCAGCTGTCGCTGGCGAACGTCTTTTGAAAGGCGTGGATCATGCGCGCATCGAAGCCTTTCTTGCACCCGCCGGGGGAATGAACGCCCCTGGCGTCGTTGACGCCAATCTGGTGGAGCAGCCGTCTGCGACGGCGCAAGGCTGTACGAGGAGACGATGGACTGTCCGGTTCCGCGCCAGTCCCAATGACGCGCTGGATCGCGCGATGCCGGAAGATCGCTATGCGACGACGGAAATCGCGCGGGCAAAGCCGTCGAGATGCACGAGCGCCAATTATGTGCACTTGAACCCCGGCGTTGGGACATCGCAGGGGTTCGCCGTTCTCGATCAGCTGGATCGCCTGCGTTTCGAGAAGGCAAAATTTACGATTCGATGCCTGGATCAAACCCGTTCGGATCTATGCAATTCAGAAGCAAAGATTTCATACGAACTGGCTCGCCTCGAACCATGGAACATATCCGCCAGTTCGGGCGGGTTTCTCATATGGCTCGGCACGCCGGGGCGCACCGTCACCGAAGTGCGCTTTAAAGGGCAGGAACCCAACCACGTCTGGATAAACCGAAGCACCCCCGCACCGTTCTAACCGGCGCGGGGTGCAGACTGATAACCATCATCCCCGCCGCCCGCGCACGATCCCGGCCGCGCTGGCCAGCACCGCGACATCCTCGGCAAAGCCCGTCTTGGTCTGGCCATAGCGCCCCAATGCGGCCATCCGCCCGCGCCAGCCGGGATAGGAGGCGGCCACCGCCGTCACGCCGCCGATCGCCGCGCCAAGCCAGCGACGCTTGGGGTCAGCCAACGCCGCGCCGGCGATCGCCGAGGTCGTGAAACGTGCGACCAAGCCGATCGGTACGATCCGGTCGGGCGCGGTCTTCTGCTTGTCGCCCGCCATCTCGCCGATCGCGAGCGCCAGCGTGCCCGCCGCGACGAACGGGTTGGCAAGCCAGCGCAGCACGCCCTTGCCGGGCTTCAACTCGCCACGCGCGGCGGCGATCGACACGGCGGCCAGCGGCGTCATGGCGCGCTGTCCGCCGACCAGACCCATTTTGAACGATGCGAGCATGACCATGACCTCGTAAGCTGAATATCGACCGTCCCAACGCTCGCGCCCGGCAACCGGGTTCCCCCTTTCCTTCAACACCCCGGCTTTGGCATCATCGCCGCCATGATCCGCATCCTGACCATCGCCGCGCTGCTGGCGCTCCCCGCCTGTTCCTCCAACGACCAGCCCGAGGGGTTGAGCGACGCGGAAAACCGCCAGTTGAACGAGGCGGCCGCGATGCTCGATGCCAATGCGGTCGATCTGAACGCGATGGCCCCCTCGGACGTTGAGGCGGAAACATCCACCGACAATGAAAGCTGATACGCCATGACCGACATGCCGCTTCGCCGCCTGGGCTCGACCGACCTGATGATCGCGCCGCTGGTGCTGGGCGGCAATGTCTTCGGCTGGACTGCCGACCGGGATGCCAGCTTCGCGGTGCTCGACGCGTTCGTCGATCAAGGCGGCACGATGATCGACACCGCCGACGTCTATTCCGCCTGGGTCGACGGGCATCAGGGCGGCGAGTCCGAGACGATGATCGGCGAATGGCTGAAGGCCAGCGGCAAGCGCGACCGGGTGCTGATCGCGACCAAGGTCGGCATGTTGCCCGGCGAGGGCGGCGAAAAGCTGGCGCCTGCGCGTATCGCGGCGGCGGCCGAAGCCTCGCTCAAGCGGCTCCAGACCGATCGCATCGACCTGTATTTCGCGCATCAGGACGATGAGGATCAGCCGCAGGACGCGGTGCTGGAGGCCTTCGCCAGGCTGGTCGAGGCGGGCAAGGTCCGCGTGATCGGCGCGTCCAATTTCCACGCCGCCCGGCTGATGAGCGCCAACAAGGCCGCACGCGACGCCGATCTGCCGCGCTATCATGTGCTGCAACCCGAATATAATCTGGTCAGCCGTCACAAATATGAGGGCGAGCTTCAGGATTATTGCGTCACCGAGAATATCGGCGTCGTGCCCTATTACGGTCTCGCCGCCGGCTTCCTGACCGGCAAGTACCGCACCGAGGCTGATCTGTCGCAGAGTGTTCGGGGGCAGAAGATGGGCGAACTGCTGCAAGGCAAGGGTGCCGAAGTGCTCGCCGCGCTCGACGGCGTGGCCGAGGAAACCGGTGCCACACCGGCGCAGGTGGCGCTCGCCTGGCTGATAGCGCAGCCCGGCGTCACCGCCCCGATCGCCAGCGCGACCAGCGTCACGCAGCTTACCGAACTGACGCCGGCGATGCGATTGCAACTATCGGACGAACAAAAGGCACGGCTCGACACGGCGGGGGTCTAAATACGGAGTATAATAGGTTAATTTTGCAACCAATGATTGCGGCGAGGAATTGAGGCGGCATGAATTCAGCGCAGAAAACCATCTTGGTAGTCGATGATCAGTATCTGTTGCTGATGCACACACAATTTACTCTGGAGGATGCCGGATACCAGGTCGTTCAGGCCAATTCGGCGGACGAGGCGCTGAATATATTGGAGGAACATCCGGGCATCGCCGCCATCTTCACCGATGTCGTCATGCCGGGATCGCTCGATGGTGCCGCGCTGGCGGAGCAGGTGCGCCGCACGCATCCGCACGTCACGATCATCGTGACGTCGGGCGCGCCCGGCTATGATCCCGGTGGGTTGCCGACGGATGTGCGCTTCCTTCCCAAGCCCTATACCGGGCAGGAGGTGATCCGGCTGATCGGCGAGGCCACGCCACGCTCCGGTTTCTGTCAGGCGGCCTTCGCCTGACAGCTGGTCGGGCGCCCGATCAGAAACCCCTGTACCTGTTCGCATCTCAGCGCCTGGAGCGCGGCGAGTTGCTGCTCGGTCTCCACCCCCTCGGCGACGATCGGGATGTTCAGGCTGCGCCCCAGCCCGATCGAGGCGCGAACGATCGACAGCGCGGGCCCATGGGTGTTCATTCCCGCCACGAAGCTGCGGTCGATCTTGATCTTGTCGAAGGGGAATTGCTGAAGGCTACTGAGCGAGGAATAGCCGGTGCCGAAATCGTCCATCACGATCCGCACCCCGGCGCTGCGCAGGGTGCGCAGATTGGTGGTCGCCGTCTTGCGTTCGTTGATCAGAACGCCCTCGGTGACCTCGACCTCCAACCGATGCGGATCATAGCCATAGGACGCGATCATCGCCAGCATCCGCTCCGCCATACCCGGATCGCGCAGCTGCACCGGTGACAGGTTGATCGCCAGCCTCCAGTCATGCCGCCACGACCGGGCGACGTGCAGCGCCTCACCCAGCAGATGCCAGCCGATCTCGGTGATCAGCCCGTCCTCCTCGGCCAGCGGGATGAACATATCGGGGGAGATCGCCCCCAGCACCGGATGGGTCCAGCGCGCCAGCGCCTCCTGCCCGATGATCCGCCGCGTGGCGCAGTCGGCGATGGGTTGAAAGGCCAGGTGCATTTCACCCCGCTGGACCGCGCCGCGCAGTTCATGTGACAGCGATCGCCGTCGCCGCCGTTGTTCGTCCATGACCATGTCGTAATGACGCGCGCAGTTCCGACCATCGGCCTTGGCGCGGTACAGCGCGATATCGGCGCAGGCGTGCAGCTCGTCGCCGTCCTGTCCGTGCCGCGACGACAGCGCGACGCCGACGCTCAGGCGGATCGCGGGCACGGTATCGTCCGCCCCGGCGATGGCATAGATACGTTCGACCAGCGCGCTGGCATCCGTCTCGCCGGGAAGCAGGCGATGGATGATGGCGAACTCGTCGCCGCCGATCCGCGCCGCCACGTCCCCCTCGCCCGCCGCCGCCGTCAACAGCGCGGCGGTGCGGATCAGCATCTTGTCGCCCGTGGCGTGGCCCAGCGAATCGTTGACGCCCTTGAACCCGTCGAGATCGATCGCCAGCAGCGCGATCGGCGGCCCCGCCGCGAGCAGCGCCGACAGCCGTTCGGAAAACACCACGCGGTTGACCAGCCCGGTCAGCGGATCGTGATGCGCGAGATATTCGACCTGCCGCTGGATCCGCTCGCGCTCGGCACTGGCCCGCGACAATGCTTCCAGCCCGCGCGCCAGCTCGCCCATCTCATCCCGGCTGGCCGCCATGTCCAGCGGGGCGGGCGTGCGCCCGGCGTTCATCGCCCGGATCGCCGCCACGGTGTCGAACAGCGGCCGCATGATCCGCTTGCGAACCCACACGATCACCAGCGTGACGAACGACAGGATCAGCAGACCGGCCAGCGCGACCTGGGCCAATGCGCGACGCGCCAGTTCCTCGATACGGATACTGCACCGGGCCAGTTGGCGGTTGAGCACTTCGTGCGAAGTCTGTCGCGACTTCTCCAGGTCGTGGAGCCGGGCGATAAAGGTCGGCATCCCCGCCTTGACACCGGCGGCTCCGTTGCGGGCACCCGCCATCAACGCCAAGGCCGCGTCCGCGAAGCGGCGCTCGGCCTGCGCATCGGCGGCCAGGGCCGACCGGATCGCGTCCGGCATCCGGGGATCGACCGCCGGTGCGGCCGACAATCCCGCACGCATCGCCTGTTCCAGCGGGCGCCACTCGGCGTCGGCCACGACATGCCCTTTTTCGACGTCGCGCGTCAGATCGCCGATCGCGCTGCGCAATGCGCGCAGCCGAGCGTCCTCCAGGTCGTGGCGGGTGCTCATCGCGGTCAGTTGGCGATTGGCCCGGACCGCCGTCAGCAACTGACCGCCCAGCATCAGCCCGAATCCGCTGAGGGCCAGCAACACGAGGAGACCGACCGCCAGCAGCCCGCCGAAGCGGGACTGCAAAGATCGACGGCGGAGCGGCAAACCTCTCATGACCCGCACGCTAAACCGATGATACTTAAAATTCGTGAAATTCGATCAATCGCCGGCGAAGACGATCGGCGCCACGCGCCGTTCGCGCTCGGTGGTCAGGATGCTGCGCCCCACCGGCGGCTGCGACCGTTGCGGGCATTCGGTGCGGGTACAGCGACGGCATCCCGGCCCGATCGGCGTCGCGTGACCCTTCAGGTCGCGGCCGCGTGCCGCCGCCAACCCCATCGCCAGCGATGCCTCCAGCCCCAGCACCAGCACGAACCGCGCGACGACCCCCATGGCCGAACGTCCGGCCTTTTCCTCGGCGCGCGCCAGCGTCAGGAAGCGAACGCCGTCCTCCATCTCGACCAGCTCCACCAGCGTCCCGTCCGGGCGATCGACCAGCCCCAGCGCCTGCCAGAGCGGGCAGCGCCCCTCCGCCTCCACCAATGCCGGGTGGCCGGTGCCGGCATAGCGTTTGGACACCTGCCCCGCCCGGTCGATCCGCATCAGGAAGAATGGCAGGCCACGCGCGCCGACCCGGCCCAGCGTCGTCAACCGGTGCGCCAATTGCTCGCGCGACACGCCGAAGCGGCGTTGCACTATGTCCAGGTCATAGCCGGTCGCCTCGCAGGCGCGCAGGAAGCGGGCATAGGGCATGACCAGCGCGGCGGCGAAATACTGGCCGAGATAGCGGCGGAACAGTCGCTCGGCGGTCCGGTCGCCGAACGCCGCGCCCCGCACGAGCGCGTCGATCTCGCCACGTATCTCCAACTGCCCCAGCTGCGCCGCCAGCGCGAAGGCACGTGCCGGGCCCGGCAACATTTCCGACAATTGCAGTTGGCGCGCATGGAGGTCGAGCCGGACCAGCGTGTCGGGCAGGATGTCGATCGGCAGAATACGGATGGCCAGCGCATGGCGGACGCGCAGCCGTTCGGCCAGCGCGCCGTACAAATCGGCCGCGCCCATCCGCAGCTCGTCGGCCAGCGCCTCGGCGGCGGCGTCGAGATCGGGGAAGTGATTGCGCCAGCGTTCGATCTCGCGGCGGACCTGAACGGTGGGATCGGCGGCCACCATGGGCGCCCCCGCCCCCTGCCCGCCCAGCCGGTCGAAGGCCCGGGCGAAGGCCTCTGCCCCGCCGGGTGCTGCGGCCAGCCATTCCTCCAGTTCGGCACGGTCGATTTCCAGATCGGCGAACATCGGATCAGCCAGCCGCCGCCGCAGCGCCGCTGCGCCGCCGCCCGGCGCGTCCGCCGTCAACGCCCGCGGATCGAAATCGAACGTCTCGACCAGGCGCACCAGCAACGCCGCCGACACCGGCCGCTGGTTGCGTTCGATCAGGTTAAGATAGCTGGGCGAGATGTCGAGCATCTCGGCCATCGCGGCTTGCGACAGCCCCTGTTGCCGGCGCAGACGCCGTACCGCATGCCCCGCGATCAATTTGGCCGTGCTCATCGACGTCCTCCCGTTGCTGAGGGTGATCGCGCGCCGATGGACTGTCAATTGTTTACAACTTCACGGCGCCCGGCGCGGCGTCGATGACGCGATCACCCGCCTTTCGGGCGCTTGCGCTGTCGCCGGGCCGGCATCTGGTTCATTCATCCTGTCACGCACCGCGCTTTGGTAAAGAACGATCAAGGGGCGCACGGCATTTCAACCGGTGACATGTGATGAAAGGAGACATGCCATGACGACCGAACCCCGACGCAGCCGTGCCGTCTTCTCGACGGAGGATTTCTCCCTGATCAAGGAAGCGGTCGCCGAACACGTCAAGCGCGTCGCGGACGATCCCCGCTCGGTGAAGTTCGCGCACCTCTATCACCGGCTGGGGCGGATCGCGTCGTAAGGCCACACCCTGCCCTGAACGGCGGCAGCGCCGCCGGCAACGAACTTCCTTGGGGAAGGAGGCACCCCGCCGGCATGCGCTGGCGGGGTTTGCCGTCATCGCGGAACAACCCGATCCACCGGACGCTTAGCGCTCCATGCCCGACTCCGGCCTGACCGCGCGTATTCGCGAGAACATCGTCCTTTATGGCGCGCTGGCCGCGAACCTGGCGATCGGCGTCGCGAAGTTCGTCGCCGCCGGCATCACCGGCTCGTCCTCGATGCTGACCGAGGGGGTGCACTCGGTCGTGGACAGCGGCAACCAGATCCTGCTGCTCTATGGGCAGAAGCGCGCCAAGCGCGGACCGGACGCGATCCATCCGTTCGGCTATGGCCGCGAACTCTATTTCTGGGCGTTCGTCGTCGCGATCCTGATCTTCGCGCTGGGTGCCGGCATCTCGATTTACGAGGGCTGGCTGCATATCCGCGATCCCGAACCGCTGCTCGACCCCACGGTCAATTACATCGTGCTGGCCATCGCCTTCGCGCTGGAGGGGGCGTCGTGGACGATCGCGGTGCGCGAATTCCGCCGGTCGAAGGGCGATGCCGGCTGGTGGCAGGCGATCCACGAATCCAAGGACCCGGCTGGCTTCATCGTGCTGTTCGAGGATTCGGCGGCGCTCGCGGGTCTGGTCATCGCCGCGCTTGGCGTATGGCTGTCGCATGCGCTGGGCGATCCGCGCATCGATGGCATCGCCTCGATCCTGATCGGCCTGATCCTGGGGCTGGTGGCGGTCTTGCTGGCGCGCGAAGCCAAGGGCCTCCTGATCGGCGAGCGCGCCGATCCGGCGGTAGTCGAGACGATCCGCGGCATCGTCGCCGACCGTCCGTGGATCAGCCATGTGAACCATGTCCGCACCATCCACACGTCGCCCGACAGCATCTTCGCCGCGATCAGTGCCGATTTCGTCGACAATCTGCCGATGGGCGCGGCGGAGACGATGATCGAGATGCTGGAGGACGATCTGCGTCGCGCCGTGCCCAGCCTGTCATCCATCTATATCCGGCCCGAAAAACACGAAAATGCCGCTACGGCCGCCGTCCAAGCCACGCTATAAACGGGTGCATGACCCAGCTGCTGCGAATCGCGCTCGCTTTTGCCCTGTGGATCGTATGGGCGCTGCCGGCCCAGGCCGCCGTGACGATCACCTTCTGGAGCCATGAACTGGGGAACAGCTTTCCCCACGCCTTCTTCTCGTTGCGCGGGGTACCCGATGCCGGTGGCGCACCCGTCGATGCCAATTACGGCTTCACCGCCAAGACGGTATCGCCCGCGCTTCTGATGGGCACGGTGCCGGGGCGGCTGGATATCTCCAAGCCCTTCTACATCTCCACCAGCGACGCGCAGTTCTCCTATGTCATGACCGATGCGCAATATGCCGACATACTGGCGCTGGTCGCGGCATGGGACGACAAGACGGGCGACGGCCATTACAACCTCAACCGGCGCAACTGCGTGCATTTCGTACAGGAAGCCGCCCGACGGCTGGGCCTGGTCGGCCTCGACCACCCGGAGCTGATGAAGAAGCCGCGCTCCTATCTGAAGGCGGTGGCCAGCGCCAATGCCGACCGGGTCACGGTGCTGGGGATACCGGGCAAGGCCTATCTCGCCTCGCTGCCGCCCTTGTCCGCCGTCCGCCAGCCGATCGATCAGTCGCCCCCGGCTGCCGCCGCCGCTCCGCCGCCATCGGCGACCAGTTCGATCACGTCCAGCAGCGACTCGTAAGCCGGATAGGGAAAGGCGATCCGCCAACGGCGCGGGCCCACCCGTTCGAGCACCCCCGCCACGTCGCGCGCCCGGTCCTGACCATAGGTATAGGATCGCTCCTCGTCGCCGAGCATCAATGTGCCCAGGAAGATGCTCCGCGCATCGGTGTCGGGATAGATGCGCCCCGTCACACGCTGCGAGCCCGTCACCTTCACTAACTGCTTGCCGCCCGCCGACACGCGGCACCGGAAATAGGGATAGGCGACATAGGTCAGCGTCGCGCGCCCCTGCGACCCCAGCTTGATCGTGCGGCAGCGATAATCGCCGTCGGGCAGGCCGGGCTCGGCGACCGAGCGGTCGGGATTGACCAGCTCGCCCAGCGCCGCGACATCCTGTGCCCAGCCGCCGCTGCGGGCCTGTGCCAACCCCTTCAGCCATGCCTCGCGCCAGTTGCGCAGGCGCGTCCGGTCCGCCTCGGTCGCCGCGCGGCGCCAGTCGACCGCCTCCGCCTGCCGGCGGGAGGCCGTCGCCATGCTCGTGCCCCCCGCCGCCAATGCCAGGACGAGCACCACGGACACGCCAGCGCGCAGGCCGGTCATTGCGCGGTCCACCCGCCATCGACCGACAGGTTGGCGCCGGTGATCGCCCTGGCCTCGTCACGGCACAGGAACAGGGCGAGCGCCGCCACCTGTTCGACGGTGACGAACTCCTTGGTCGGCTGCGCCTTCAGCAGCACATCCTCGATCACCTGGTCGCGGGACAGGCCGCGCGCCTTCATCGTATCGGGGATCTGGTTCTCGACCAGTGGAGTCCAGACATAGCCCGGCGAGATACAATTGGCGGTGATGCCATCGGGCGCCACCTCCAGCGCCACCGTCTTGGTGATGCCGACGACCCCGTGCTTGGCCGCGACATAGGCCGACTTGTTGGGGCTGGCGACCAGGCTGTGGGCCGAGGCGGTGGTGATGATCCGGCCCCAGCCCTTGTCCCGCATATGCGGAATGGCGGCGCGCATCATGTGCCAGGCGGACGACAGGTTGATCGCGATGATCGCATCCCATTTCTCGACCGGGAATTCGGCGATCGGGGCGACATGCTGGATACCGGCATTGTTGATGACGATGTCGCACGATCCCGTCTCGGCCACCGCACGCTCGATCATCGCGGTGATCTGTTCGGGCCGGGTCATGTCGGCCGGGTCGTACAGCGCGGCCGCGCCGCTCGTCCGTTCCAGCGCGGCGCGTTCCGCCTCGATCGCGTCCGCATCGCCGAAGCCGTTCAGCACCACCGCCGCACCCTCGGCCGCCAGCGCCTTGGCATAGGCCAGGCCGATGCCCGAGGTGGAGCCCGAGATGACGGCCGTCTTGCCCTTCAGGAACATGCGCTTCTCCTTGATGTGCACCGCACCATGCGGTCTGGCGCTCAGGCGTGCAACCGCCGGAAGGGCTTGAGGGTTCAACGCACAAGCCCCGGCAGGTGGGCGCAAGATACCAAGGGGTGACGGACCATGCGGCTCGACGATTATGACAACGATATCGATGTCGGCGAGGCGCAGGGATCCGGCGGTTTCGGCGGCGGCGGTGGCGGCCTCCTGTTCGGTCTGCTCCCCCTGATCGGCAGCCGCTTCGGGTGCGGCGGGATCGTCGTGGTGCTCATCATCCTGGCGGTGCTGGGCATGAACCCGTTGGGGCTGCTGACCGGCGGCGGTGGCAGCGGCAATGCGCCCGTGACGCGCAGCGCCGGCTCGGGCTCCGGTTCGGGCGAGAGCGTGCGTCAGGTCTGCGAAGCGACCCCAGAGCGCCGCGAAACCTGCCGCGCGTTCAGCAACGCCGAAAACACCTGGGAAAAGATCTTCGCGGAATCGGGACAGCGCTTTTCACCACCCCGTTTGCGCTTCTTCTCCGGTTCCGGTCAGTCGGGTTGCGGCGCGGCGCAAGCGGCGATGGGCCCCTTCTACTGCCCGACCGACAGCGGCATCTATCTCGACACCAGCTTCTTCGATGAATTGGCCAACCGGTTCGGGGCGAAGGGCGATTTCGCGCGCTATTATGTGATCGCGCACGAGTTCGGCCATCACATCCAGAACCTGCTCGGCACGTCTGATCAGGTTCGTCGCGCGCAGCAGGCGGCGGGCAGGGCCGAGGGCAACGCCCTGTCGGTCCGGCTGGAATTGCAGGCGGATTGCTATGCCGGCGTATGGGCCGCCCGCAACCGCGACCGGTTGGAGCCCGGCGACGTCGAGGAGGGCATGACCGCGGCCCAGGCGATCGGCGACGATACGCTCCAGCGCGAATCGACCGGCCGCGTGGTGCCCGACAGCTTTACGCACGGCACGTCCGAACAGCGGATGCGCTGGCTGCGCCGGGGTATCGAAACGGGCGATCCCGCCCAGTGCAACACCTTCTCGGGTGCGATCTAAGCAAGGGCCGATCCATCCCCCGTTATGGAGATCGTCCCAAAACTCGTTAGACCGTCCCGGCGAAGGCCAGGGACCAGTGGTACGACCTGCGCCATGCGCTACCGACGTCTTACCACCTGGCTCCCGGCCTTCACCGGCATGATGTGCCGTGTTCGACAATGATACCCAATTGGGGGGATCAAACGGCTACTGCTCTTACAGCTTCACCAGCATCTTGCCCTTGTTGCCGCCCGAGAACAGCGCGAGGAACGCCTCGGGCGCCTTTTCGAGACCTTCGAATACCGTCTCCTCACGCTTCAACTGGCCGTCCGACAGCATCGCGCCCATGTCGCGGTAGAAGCCGGCCTGATCCTTGAAGTCGGAGACGATGAAACCCTGAATCCGCACGCGGTTACCGATCAACCGCGCAAGATATTTCAGGCTCGTCGGCTTGGCGTCGTTATAGACGTCGATCATCCCACAGATCGCGAAGCGGGCGCCGGGCTTGGCATGGGCGAGTGCGGCGTCGAGGTGATCGCCACCGACATTGTCGAAATAGACATCGATCCCATCGGGTGCCGTCTTGCCCAGCGCCTCGACCACGGGCGTATCACCCTTATAGTCGATGACGGCATCGGCACCCAGCGAGCGGATCCATTCGGTCTTTTCGGTGCCGCCCGCCGATCCGATCACGGTCATGCCCTTGGCCTTGGCAATCTGCACCACGGTCGATCCGACCGCGCCCGCCGCCGCCGACACGAAAACCGTATCGCCCGGCTTGGCCTCGGCGACATGCAGCAGGCCGTAATAGGCGGTCATACCCGGCATACCGAGCTGGCCGAGAAAGGCCTGCGCATCCGCCTTCAGGTCGGGAAGCGGTTGCACCTGCTTGGCCGGTAGAACCGCCTCGTCCCGCCAACCCGCCATGTGGCTGACCAGCGTGCCGACCGCGATGCCGTCCGCGCGGCTTTCGACGACCTCACCGATCGCGCCGCCCTGCATCGGCTCGCCCAGTTCGAAGGGCGGGACATAGCTTTTCGTGTCGTTCATGCGGCCGCGCATATAGGGATCGACCGACAGCCAGCGATTGACGACACGCACCTGCCCCTCGGCCAGATCGGGCAGGCTCCGTTCGACCAGGGCGAAGTCGTCATCGGTGGGCAGCCCCTTGGGGCGCGCGGCCAGGGTCCAGGCCTTCATATAATTGTCCTCTTCGTTGCAATATTCACAAATGGGAAAGGGCCCGGGTGTTGTCCACCCGAGCCCCGTCCTGTCGTCACCGATGGCGACGAACCGTGCGATCAATAACCGCGATTGGTGTCCGACGTGCCGCCGGCCGCGCTGGTCGTGGCCGTACCGGTGGTGTTCGTCGTGCCGGTCGTCGCGCTGCCGGCCGTCGACGAGGTACCGGTTGCACCGGTCGTGCCCGACGAGCCGGTCTGGGTCGCATTGCCCGACTGACCATAATTGCCGGTCTGGCCATAGCGATTGCCGCCCTCGTTCGTGCGATCGCCGAACATCGCGCGGGCGTTCTCTTCCTCGCGCCACTGGGCCTTGGCTTCCTCGGCGGTCTTGGTCAGCGTGACCTTGTCGTCGACCGACTTCAACCAGCGCGACGGGATCGAGTGATGCTGGCCACCCGCGTCACGATCGTTCTTGGTCAGCAGGATGCGATCGCCGCGCATCTTGTCGACGGTGCCGACATGGCTGCCGTCCGAACCGACGACCTCCTGATGTTCCTTCACCTTCGACAGCAGGTCGCGCTGACCCTGGCGCTCGGTACGCCAGCTGTTGAATTCGTTGTGGAACTTGGCGCGATTCTCGCTGCGATATTCGTCATAGTCGCGGTCGAGCGCGGCGATCTGGCCCGAACGCCAGTCGTTATAGTTGTGGTCCTGCTCGGCATAGTAGCGCTCGTCATAGCGCGCATCGGCCTCGCGGCGGCGTTCCGCCTCCTCGTCGCCGAACCACGAACGGACCTCATCCCCGGCGCGGGCGAAGAAGCCGCGATCCTCATAGTCATAACCCTGCGGCTGACGGCCATAGCCACGGTTCTGGCCCTGGCGGCCATAGTCGCGGTCCTGCCGATCGTCACGGCCGTAGCGATCGCCCGTATAGCCATAGCCGCGCGCCGAGTTGCCATAGGCCGAGCCACGATTGTCGTCGCGGTCATAGCCACGGTCGCGGCCATAGTCGCGGTCGTTGCGATAGCTGGAATATCCGCCCGAGCGACCTTCCCCATAACGGCCTTCGTTATACCGGCCGCCAAAGTCGTGCCGTCCGCTGTTGAACGAGTCGCGGTTGCCATAGCCCTGATGGCCATAGTCGCGCGCGCCATATCCACGGCGGTCATCGTCGCGGCTGCCATAGTCATTGCGGCCGCCGTAACGCTGATCGTCACGATCATTGTCATAGGCACCAGCGGCGTCATAGTCGCGCGCGCTGGAATAGGTGTAATCGCGGCCCGAGCCGTAATCACGGCCATAGTCGAAGTCGCGTTCGCCACGATTGGCGCCGCGGGAGTAGCGATCGTAAGCCATCCATACTCTCCTGAATTCCGGTCCTGCGGGGGCCAGCGTCGCTCATCGGCGTCTGTACCGTCCGAGCGTTTCAATGAGACAGATCAAGACATTGTTCCGTCGTCGCATTTGATCGCGCGACGGATCGCGCCGCCCCGTCGATGGCGCGTGGCGCAGAATTTTTGACGGATGGCCGCAAAGCGGTGTTGCGTCGCCTCGAATCACGGGCTAATGGCGTCGCTCCCGATCATGGTCGGGCACGGGGCGGGGCTGTAGCTCAGATGGGAGAGCGCTGCAATCGCACTGCAGAGGTCAGGGGTTCGATTCCCCTCAGCTCCACCACCCCGCCATTCCCCGACATCGCCGGATAGATCGCCGCACGCCATCGCGGTGAACATGCTTGCCCGAACGCCCATGTCGCGCGTTGAGCGGGCGATGATGACCGAACCCGCCATTCCCGACACCATTCCGGCCGCCAGCCTGATCCTGATGCGTGACAGCGCGGACCTTGGCGAACCGCCGGAAATCCTGATGGTCGAACGCGGGGCATCGCTCGCCTTTCTGGGCGGGGCGATGGTGTTTCCCGGTGGCCGGATCGACCCGGGCGACCGCGCGATGGTGGCGAAGGACGACCCCGATGGCGAAGACACCGCCGCACGCATCGCCGCGATCCGGGAGACGATCGAGGAAACCGGACTGGCCGTGGGTCTTGCCCCCCTACCCCGCCCGGACGTGATGGCCGCCTTGCGCGACGGGGTTCGCCAACGGCGGCGTTTCGCCGATGTACTGGCCGAGCACGGCCTGGCGCTCGACCGCGACGCGCTGACCCCCTTCGCGCGCTGGTGCCCCGAACATGTGCCGGTTCGCCGGTTCGATGCGCGCTTTTATCTGGCGGAGATCGCGCGGCACAATTCGGCACCAGTGATCGACGGGGACGAGACGGTGGCGGCCCTGTGGCTGAGCGCACGCGCCGCGCTGTCGCGTGCCGATCAGGGCGCCATGCGGATCATCTATCCCACCCGCCGGATGCTCGAACGCCTGGCGCTCCACCGCGACGTCGCCGCCGCTCTCGCCGATGCGCGGGGCTGGCCGGTGCGGCGGATCGTGCCGTTCCTGGCCGAGCGGGACGGAGTGCCGTCGATCTGCATCCCCGAAGACCTGGGCTTTCCGATCACCGCGGAGCCGGTGTCCACCGCGGAGCGTGGATGATGCGGGCCTTGCGTCGCTGGACCGGTGTCATCGTCGGCATCGCGATCGTCGCGATGATCGCCCTGCTGCTCTGGGGGATGGCGCGGCAACGGCCGCAGGACGTGCCCTGGGGACCGCTCGACCTGGGTCAGCCGATCGGCATGGCGACGGGGCGCAAGCTGACCGCGTTGACGGGGGATACCCCGCAATGCCTCGCTCTGCTCGAACGCGCGGACATCCGATACACCCGGCTGCCCGACCGGAGCGACGGCGCACAGTGCGGTTATGACGATGCCGTGCGGTTCACCACCGGCGGCGCGCGCAGCATCGGCTATCGCCCGGCGTCGCTCGGCGTATCATGCCCGGTCGCGGCCTCGCTCGCCTTGTGGGAATGGAACGGGGTGCAGGCTGCCGCGCGCGAGACGCTGGGATCGGAAGTGGTGGAGATCGACCATCTCGGCAGCTATAATTGCCGACGCATCGGAGGGCGTAGCGGCGGCGACTGGAGCGAACACGCCCGTGCCAATGCGGTGGATATCGCCGGTTTCCGCCTGCGTGACGGACGACGGATCAGTGTGCTTCGCGACTGGTCCGATCCGGGGGTCAAGGGGCGCTTCCTGCGTCAGGTCCGCGATGCCGCCTGCGATCTGTTCGCGACGACATTGTCGCCCGATTACAATGCCGCCCATGCCGACCATCTCCATCTGGATCAGGCCGATCGCGGCGCGCTCGGCTGGCGCGCCTGTCGCTGACAGGCACGCCGCCCCCGGTCAGTTCGCCAGCGAGGTCCCGTTGGTGTCGACCTTTTCCACCCAGTGCGGGAAAAAGGCCGGCTGCCGGCTGGACCAGCCCGCCGCCGTGGCCGCCGCCTCGCTGATCGACTGGAGCAACTGGCGCCGCAATTCGGGATGCAGATGCGGCAGCGCCGCCGCGGCGCAGAAGACCGAGGGCAGCCAGGGGCGCACCTCGGCCCCGATCAACCGTTCGTACAGGAAGCGAAAGGCCGAAAAGCTGGTCAGCCGGCCCTGTCCCAGATCAAAGGCCGCGATCGTGACCGCCGGCGCCATGAAGGGCTCCAGCGATTCCAGTCCGCTGTCGATCGGAATATGATGCCGCACGTCGGGCAGATTGCGGTAAAGCCGCGCCTGGGCGCGGATGCTGGCCGCCTCGACCACGTCGCGCGACCAGCGCGCCATCGCGTCCTCGCGATCCAGCCCGATATCGAGCGAGCGCCGGATATAACGCTGCGTCGACGCGGAGAAGCCGGCGAACTCCTTCATCTCGGCCAGGGTCATCGCCCCTTCGGCTGGCCTGTTCTTCGATCCCATATCGTCACCCCACCCATCGGTTGAATCCGTGAAGCCTACGCCAGATTGGTTAACGCAAGGCTGAACGGGTCAAGGGACAGACGATCACGAAATCCACCGCGCTGCAACATTGGTTGCGACGAAATGCCTTCGCCGCAACCTATTGCCGGGTTACCGACGCTTTCCTGCAACTTTCATGCGATTCAGCGCTCGTCCTCGCTATAGCCCGATGACGGCGCGGGATCGCTGCGGCCGGGCTGGGTGATCGCGGGCGGATCGCTGGCGTCCATGGTCTCGTCCAGGCTCTCGTCCAGTTGCGCCTCGACATCGTCGGGGTTCGATTCCAGCTCGTCCGTGATCGATTCGTCCTGGCCGGCATCCTGTTCGGGCTGGCGGCTGGGCTCGTCCGGCCGGTTGCCCTCTTCGGCCTTGGCGCCACCGGGCGCCACCGACACGCTGTCCAGCGCGCGGTCGTCGATGCTGTCGTTCATGGCACTTCCCCATCTCAGTGGATCGTATCAACGAGCCACGGCGCGCAACCGTTCCTGCGACCTCAATCGAGCCGGCTTACCCGCACGCTCTGTTCGCACAGCCGCGCCTCGCCAAAGATGGTCATGAAGGCGATATCGGTCGCGTCGCGGCCGACCCCGACCCGTGCGATCTCCTCGGGGCGCGCCATGCCGGTCGCATCCACCAGATGCCAGCGGCCGCCCAGCCACAATTCGGCCACCGCATGGAAATCCGGCGGATCGACGCCCGGTGCATAGGCGGAGACGCAGCGCGCCGGTATCTCCGCCGCGCGCGCCAGGGCGACCAGCAGATGGGCATAGTCGCGGCACACTCCGGCGCGCGAGGCGAAGGTATCGAGCGCGGTCGTCACCCCTTGCGAGCTGCCCGCACGATAGGTCATCCGCGTCGCCACCCAATCGACCAGCGCAGCGGCCAACGCGCCGCCTGACAGGCCACCGAAGCGGGTACGAACGAACCCCTCCAGCTTGTCCGATTCGCAATAGCGGCTGGGCAGCAGATAGGGGATCAGATCGCCCGGCAATGCCCGCACGGGCGTCGCGGGCAGGTCGGCCAGCACCGCCACCGGACGGTCGATCGCCACGATCGCCTTGTACCGGGCGGTTAATGCATGGTCGGCCCGGACCCAGCAACGCTGCCCGATTCCGTCCTCACCCGGCACCGCCGTGACGCCGTGATCGGACCAGATGGTAAGCGACTGCTCCTCCAGCCATTGGTCGGCCATCGCCGCCGCTTCGATCTGGAGCAATATGTCCGCCGGCGTGGTCACCACATAGTCCAGCGCAACGTCGATCGACAGCCGCATCACCATCGTTCCCATAAGCAAAGGGCCCGGCGGATCGTCCGCCAGGCCCTGAAAAACTATTCGCTGTCGCTATGCGTCAGTCGCGGCTGGAGCCGGTCAGGCGCAGGATGAACAGGAACATGTTGATGAAGTCGAGGTACAGGCTGAGTGCCGACATGATGACCACGCGGTCCTGCATCGACGTGCCACGCACTTCATAATAAAGCGACTTGGTACGCTGCGTGTCATAGGCGGTCAGGCCGGCGAACAGCAGCACGCCGACGAAGCTGATGACCAGACCCATGGTTCCCGACTGCAGGAACAGGTTGATCAGGCTGGCGACGATCAGACCGACCAGACCGATGATCAGGAAGGTGCCGAAGGCCGACAGATCACGCTTGGTGGTATAGCCATAGAGGCTCAGCGCCGCGAAGCCCGCCGCCGTGGCGAAAAACGCACCCGCGATCGACGAACCGCTATAGACCAGGAAGATGGTCGACAGCGACAAACCCATGACGATCGCGAACGCCCAGAAGAGCAGCTGCATCGTCGAGGTCTTCATCCGCGACTGGCCCATGCTCAGTGCGAAGACGAAGCCCAGCGGCGCGAACATGATGACATATTTCAGCGGGCCGCCGCTCATGAAGACCTGCGCGGCCGCGCTCGATGCCCCGCCCCAGGCGAACAGCAGCGCGACGATACCCGTCAGCAGCACGCCAGACGCCATATAGTTATAGACGGACAGCATGTACGAACGCAGGCCGGCGTCGAACGCGGTCGAGCCCGTGTTGGCGGTGGTTCCGAACGGCGCGGCGCTCGGCCGTGGATCAGACCAGTTTGCCATGGTGAATGATTGCTCCTTTGCCCGGCCATGTGCCGGTTACGGGAAATATCGCTCTCCCGGGGACGCATTTCAAGCCAAAGCGGTTCCCGATCGCGGCGTCATTGCGATAGAAACACTTTGTTATGCTCCGCCTGTTCGTCGCACTCCGCCCGCCGCCCGTCATTCGCGATCTGCTCGCCGATGCGATGGACGGCGTTCCCGCAGCCCGCTGGCAGGATGACGAACAGTTGCACCTGACCCTGCGTTTCCTCGGGGAGGTCGACCGCCCCGTGGCCGAGGACATCGCCGCCGCACTGGGACAGGTCCATGCGCCCGCGCCGACCGCGCGGATCGCGGGCGTCGGCACTTTCGATCGCCGGGGCCGGGTCGACACGCTATGGGCCGGGGTGACGCCGCACGATGCGCTCGCGCACCTGCACCGCAAGGTCGACCAGGCCTGTGTCCGCGCCGGCCTCGCCCCCGACACGCGCGCCTATCTGCCGCATATCACCTTGGCCCGCCTGCCCGGCTCGGCTGGCCGCGCGCCCGAGATCGAGGGGTGGCGCGCGGTCCATGCCGGCCTGTCGAGCGCGCCCTTCACCATGGGACATCTGGTCCTCTATCAAAGCCATCTGGGGCATGGCGGCGCATCCTATGAACCCGTGATGCGTTGGCCGCTGGAAACTGGCGCGTCGCAGGCGTGAGCCTGTGCGCACCGGATACGAAAAGACTAAACGAACAGGGAGCTTCCGACATGATGAAATATGCCACGCTGCTGACCATCGGCACCTTCGCGCTGGGTTTGTCCGCCTGTGACCAGACCAAGATGGAAACCGGCGCCCCCGTCCCCGGCGCGCCGAGCGCGACCGCGATGCTGCGCACCGGCACCGGTGCCGATGCGGGCCGCGCCACCGCGACCGAGGTGGCGGGCGGCCTTCGCGTCACGCTCGATGCGATGAACGTGCCGGCGGGGCTGCACGGCGTCCATGTCCATACCGTCGGCCGCTGCGACGCGCCCGATTTCACCACGGCCGGCGGCCATTGGAACCCCGCGCAGCGCCAGCATGGCAGCATGAACCCGCAGGGCCCGCATGAGGGCGACATGCCCAACATGACCGTCGGCAATGACGGGCGCGGCACGCTGGGCGTCGTGCTGCCCGGCGCGACGATGGCGGGGCTGCTGGATGCGGACGGCGCAGCGATCGTGATCCATGCCGCCGCCGACGATCTGAAGACTGATCCCAGCGGCAACAGTGGCGCGCGTATCGCCTGCGGCGTGTTCCAGGCCAACTAAGCCCCCGATCGGCCCGCCGCGTGATCTCCATGCGGCGGGCTCTGCCTGTCAGGATTTTCGCATGACCAGCGCCCTGCCCACCCGTCGCTTCGGCGGGTTCCTGTTCGACATGGATGGCACGATCCTCAGCTCGATCGCGTCGGCCGAGCGAGCGTGGACGGATTGGGCGACGCGACAGGGGCTGGATGTCGAGGCGTTCCTGCCGACCATTCACGGCGTGCAATCGGTCGAGACGATCCGCCGGCTGAACCTGCCCGGCATCGATCCGGTGGCGGAGGCGCATGCGCTGACCGAGGCGGAGATGCTGGACGTCGACGATGTCGTGCCGATCGGCGGGGCGGCGGCATTTCTCGCCGCGCTGCCGGCGGATCGCTGGGCGATAGTGACCTCCGCGCCCCGGCGGCTGGCGGAGGTCCGACTGAAGGCGGCGGGACTACCGCTACCCGGCATATTCGTGACGGCGGAGGATGCAGAGCGGAGCAAGCCCGCGCCCGACGGCTTTCTACTGGGCGCCAAACGGCTAGGCGTCGCCCCGAAGGACTGCCTGGCGTTCGAGGACGCACCCGCCGGAATCGCCGCGGCCGAGGCGGCGGCGATGACGGTGGTGGTGATCACCAAGACGCACAAGGGGGTGATGGAGACCGCTCATGCGACGGTGGAGGACTATCGCGATCTGGCGGTCGAGTGGGACGGCGCCAGCCTGAAGCTGGACCACCGGGTTTAAGCCCCTCCTCTCGGGAGAGGAGGGATGTGCATGACGCCGGACGAGTGGGCACATACCAAACTCCGTTCAGCCTGAGCGAAGTCGAAGGCCAAGGGACTCGGGATGGATCAGGGCGTGCACTTCGACTTCGCTCAGTGCGAACGGAGCGAAAGGCCGGGGCGATCAATCATTCAGCCGACCGCCCTCCCCTCAAACCGTAAAGCTTTCCCCGCACCCGCACGCACCCTTGGCATTGGGATTCTGGAACACGAAGCCAGCGGTGAAGTCGTCCTCCACCCAGTCCATGGTCGAGCCGATCAGATACAGGATCGACCCGCCATCGACGAACAGCGTGCCGCCGGGCGTATCGATCTTCTCGTCGAACGCCTTGGCCTCGGTCACATAATCGACCGAATAGGCCAGCCCCGAACAGCCCCGGCGCGGCGTCGACAGCTTGACCCCGATCGCCCCTTCCGGCGCGCGCGCCATCAGGTCAGCGATCCGCGCCTCGGCTGAGGGCGTCAGGTTCAGCGCGGCGGGGCGCGGACGCAGCGTGGTCGCCATGGTCAGAGCATCCCCAGTTCGAGCTTGGCGTCGTCCGACATCTTCTGCGGATCCCATGGCGGGTCCCAGACGAGATTGACGTCCGCGGTCGCGATCCCTGGCACCGCCGAGACGCGCAGTTCGACCTCGCCCGGCATCGACTCGGCGACCGGGCAGTGCGGGGTGGTCAGCGTCATGGTGACGACCGCATGGCCGCCCTCGGTCACTTCTACGCCGTAGATCAGGCCCAGGTCATAGATATTGACCGGAATCTCGGGATCGAAAATATCCTTCAGCGCGTCGATGATGCCGTCATACAGCGCGCCACCCGGCTGGGTCGGATCATCGGCGGTCGGCTTTTGCGAGAGGAAGCCCGACAGATAGTCACGCTGCCGCTCGGCCGGTGCCTCGACCACGTCCTGCACGCGCGCCTTGGGCGGCTGCGCGACGCTGTCCACTTCCTCGATTTTGTAATCGCTCATCCGAAAATCCTCGTGACCCGCCGGACGCCATCCACCAGCGCCGCGACGTCGTCGGGTCCGTTATACACGCCGAAGCTCGCCCGCGCGGTGGCGGGCAGGCCAAGCGCCTCCATCAGCGGCTGGGCGCAGTGATGGCCCGCACGGATCGCCACCCGGCTCTCATCCAATATGGTGCCGATATCGTGGGGATGAACCCCCTCGACCGCGAAACTGACGATTCCCGCCGAGTCTTCGGGGCCCAGCAGCCGCACCGAATTGATCGCCGACAGCCCCTCGCGCGCCTGCGCGACCAAGGCCGCCTCATGCGCATGGATCGCATCCGGACCGATGGCCGAGACGTAATCGATCGCGGCATGGAGGCCCAGCGCGCCGACGATATGCGGCGTCCCCGCCTCGAACCGGCCGGGCGGCGGGGCGTAGGTGGTCTTCTCGAAGCTCACCCGGTCGATCATCGAGCCGCCTCCCTGATAGGGCGGCATCGCGTCGATCAGTTCGGGCCGCGCCCACAGCACGCCGATGCCGGTCGGGCCGTAGAGCTTATGACCGGAAAAGACGTAGAAGTCGCAATCCAGCGCCTTCACATCGACCGCGATGCGCGGCACCGCCTGGCACCCGTCGAGCAGGATCTTTGCGCCCACGCCATGCGCCAGATCGGCCGCGCGCCGCCCGTCAAGCACCGAGCCCAGCACGTTCGACACATGGCCCAGCGACACCAGCTTGTGCGCGGGCGTCAGCATCCGCTCCATCGCGTCCAGATCAATGCGGTGATCGTGAGTCAGCGACAACACGTCGATCGCGACGCCCAGCCGCTCGGCGACCATCTGCCACGGCACGATGTTGGAATGATGCTCCAGCATCGACAGCAGGATGCGGTCGCCCGCCTTCAAATTGGTCGCGGCCCAGCATTGCGCGACCAGGTTGATCCCTTCGGTCGCGCCGCGCGTGAAGACGATCTCGTTCGCCGACCCCGCGCCGATGAACCGCGCCGCCGCCTCGCGCGCCTTTTCATAGGCGACCGTCATGTCCGCCGAGCGCTGATAGACGCCGCGATGCACCGTGGCATAGCTGGTGTCATAGGCCCGCGTGATCGCGTCGATCACGGCCTGCGGTTTCTGCGCAGTCGCGGCGGTGTCCAGATAGGCCCAGCCATCCGGGATCGCCGGAAAATCCGCCACCCGGTCGAGAGGCGCGGCACTCGTCAAAGCGCCGCCTCCAGCCATGCATCCGCGTCCGCCGCAAAGGCTTCGCGCACCACCTCATTGCCGATCCGGTCGATCGCATCCGCCACGAAGGCCCGCGTCAGCAGGGCCTGCGCACGCGGCTTCGAGATACCACGGCTCTGCATGTAGAACAGCGCCTTGGCGTCCAGTTCACCCACGGTCGCGCCGTGTGCGCACTTCACGTCGTCGGCGAAGATTTCCAGTTCGGGCTTCAGGTTCACCGTCGCCGTCCGCTGGAGCAGCAGGCCGCGCAAGCTCTGTTCGCCATCGGTCTTCTGCGCATGACGCGCCACCTCGACCCGTGCAGCGAGGCTCGCTTGGCTGCGGTCGGCGGCGACCGCGCGCCACAGCTGATGGCTCTGGCCGTTCAGCGCGGCATGGCGCAAGGCCACCGCACATTCTTGGCGAAGCTCGCCCTTGGTCAACAGCGCGCCGCCGAACTCGGCATAGGCGCCATCGCCGGTCTGCGTGATGCCGCCGTCGATCCGCGCGCCCATCGTGCCCGCCGCGAGGAAGGTCGCGGTCAGGCTCGCACCCTCGCCCAGCTCGGCTTCCTCGCGCAGAGACACGAAGCCATCGTCCTGCAACAACCGCACCGCCCGCATCAGCCGCGCCGACGCCGCCAGCTTCAAGCGCGTCAACCTATTGGTCCAGCCACGCCCGACATAGGTCTCATAGACCTGCGCCGCCGCATCCTCGGCCAGCGCGATCTCGGCGGGGAGGTGGTTGGCCGCGCCACTGGCGACATGGACGATCTGCACCGGCTCAGCGACCGCATCGCGCTCCAGCCGCAGCGACCAGCCACGCCCCAGTGCCTGCTTACCCAGCGGATGGTCGCTGGCGTCGATCTGGGTCAGCTGAACCGGGCCGAGATCGCTGGCGCTTTCATCCAGCACGCCGTCGACGAACAGCAACCGCGCCCCTGGCAGATCGAGGAAGCGGTCCGCCCCCGCGACCGGCACCGCCCGCTCGCTCTCCGCCGCGCGGCGCAGTGCATCGATATCGGCCCAGCGCCACGCCTCTTCGCGGGTCGAGGGGAGTTCCAGCGTGGTCGTCACGCCGCCGCTCCCTCGACGCCCGCATAGCCCTCACGCTCCAGCTCGAGCGCGAGTTCGGGGCCGCCCGAGCGCACGATGCGACCATCGGCCAGCACATGCACCCGGTCGGGCTGCACATAATCGAGCAGCCGCTGATAGTGCGTAATCAGCAGCACCGCCTTGTCGGGGGCGCGCATGATCCGGTTGATGCCGTCGCCGACGATGCGCAGCGCGTCGATGTCGAGGCCGGAGTCGGTTTCATCGAGGATCGCGAACTTGGGGTTCAGGATGCCCATCTGGACCATCTCGTTGCGCTTCTTCTCGCCACCCGAAAAGCCGACATTGACCGGCCGCTTGAGCATGTCCTGGTTCAGCCCCAGCCCATCGGCCTGCGCGCGGGCGAGCTTCAGGAACTCACCACCCGACAGCGGCCTTTCGTCACGCTGCCCGCGCTGCGCGTTCAGGCTTTCGCGCAGGAACTGGACGTTGGACACGCCGGGGATCTCGACCGGATACTGGAAGCCCAGGAACAGACCGGCGGCGGCACGCTCGTTCGGCTCCAGTTCGAGCAGGTCGACGCCGTCGAACGTCACCGAACCCTCGGTCACTTCATAGCCCGGACGCCCGCCCAGCACATAGCCGAGCGTCGACTTGCCCGCGCCGTTCGGCCCCATGATCGCATGGACTTCGCCCGCGTTCACCTCGAGCGTCAGGCCCTTGAGGATCGGCTTGCCGTCAATCTCGGCATGGAGGTTTTCAATTTTCAGCATTGTCATACCCTTTTAGCCCCTCCCCTTCAGGGGAGGGGTTGGGGTGGGGCGTCCGCCGCGCGGGCATCGCTTGCAGCGTGCCGAGCAGGTGCGCCAAAACACCCTCGATATTGTGCATCACATCGGTGTTGGCGATGTGAACGATCTTGAAACCCAATTCCGCCAGTGCCGCGTCGCGTCGGTTGTCCCGACCGGCATCAGCGTGGGTCTCGCCATCGACTTCGACGACTAGGCCAGTCGTGGGGCAGAGGAAGTCGGCGATGTATTGGCCGATTACTGCCTGCCGACGAAACTTGAAGCCGCCCAGTTGCGAACGCGACAGATGCGCCCAGAGCCGCTTTTCCGGCTCGGTCGGTTCGCGACGCATGCTGCGCGCGTAACTCGACAAACGGTCGAGCGCCCTTGCGGACACGCCCCACCCCCGGCCCCTCCCCTGAAGGGGAGGGGTGTCGAGGCGGCGAGCGTCGTCGCGCGGCGTCAGTGTCACCCGACCGAACCCTCCAGCGAAATCCCCAGCAGCTTCTGCGCCTCGACCGCGAACTCCATCGGCAACTGCTGCAGCACTTCACGCGCGAAGCCGTTGACGATCAACGCGACAGCCGCCTCCTGATCCAACCCACGGCTCATCGCGTAGAAGAGCTGGTCCTCGCTGATCTTGCTGGTCGTCGCCTCATGCTCGATCTGCGCGCTGGGGTTCTTCACCTCGATATAGGGCACGGTATGCGCGCCGCACTGATCGCCCAGCAGCAGGCTGTCGCACTGGGTGAAGTTGCGGACATTCTCGGCGGTCGCCGCGACGCGGACGAGCCCGCGATAGGTGTTGTCCGAGTGCCCGGCCGAAATCCCCTTCGACACGATGGTCGAGCGGGTGTTCTTGCCCAGATGACTCATCTTG
>NZ_JBNNOB010000025.1:0-36575 GCF_050274375.1 Sphingomonas sp. NPDC019816 | reverse complement strand
GCGTCACTCCGCGCTCGACTACATCAGCCCCGCGCAGTTCGAACGAACCGCGTCACGCTGAGCAAATGCCTCTCCACTTAAGCGGGGCAAGTCCACTTCAGCCGTGTGCCGGAAAAATCGCCGTAAATGCGACGAACGCTGGCTTCACCGATTGCAGCGGCTTCCTCAAAGAGGCCCGCCACCATGCGTGGTGAGGCATTGTCCGCATCGATCAGGATTGCGAGCCTTTGCGGCCGCTCATTGTCGTTGGCCATACCACCTTATCCGGTGCCGAAGCTAATAACGGGTTTCGAGCACATAGGACGTGCATCTCATGCTGGTGCTAAGCGACTTAACACACTAAGCGATGACCTTGTCACTAAGCGGCTAAGCGGTATAAGTCGCTTAGCCGCTTAGTGGGAGTTTGTATGCAGGTCTGGGCTGTAATTGCGCAGAAGGGGGGGCAGTCCAAAACCACCCTCTCCACTGGCTTCGCCGTAGAGGCGGCCCGAGAAGAAGCCGCCGTCGTGATCCTTGATGCCGACGATCGGCAGGGGTCTGCGCTCTATTGGTCGGAGCGACGCGACAGCGACGACGTGATGGTGAAGGACAGCAGCGTTGCCGGCCTCCCGCTCCACGTCTCCCGTGGGCGTAGCAGTGGCAAGATCGACCTCATCATCATCGACACGCCGGCGAACTCCAAGGACATTGCCATGCTCGCAGCCGAGCAGGCAGATTTCGTCATCATCCCTGTCGCCCCACGGGGGCTGGACGTTCATTCAGTGTTGCAGACCGTCAAGCAGGTGCAGCAGGCGGGCACGCCGTTCGCCGTCATACTGACGCAGGTTCCGCATCAAGGCGGGGAGGGGCAGGAGGCACATGCCGGCTTCGCAGCGAAGGGCGTGACGATGTTCAGCAGCCGCCTCCACTTCCGCAAAGATTTCTACAAGGCGACGCCACTCGGTAGGACGGCAGCCGAGACGGACCCGGACAGCAAGGCGGCGGCCGAGTTGCGCGCCGCTTATGAAGAGGCTAAGCGATTAAGCGGCTTTACGACTAAGCAAGTAAGCGAGGTTGGATGATGGCGAAGAAGACTTCCGCGCTCGCCGGCATCTTCGATGACGAGCCTGAGGCACCGGCGCCAGCTCCCGTTGCTGACGCAATTCCCGCGCCGCAGCCTGCTGCCCCGCGACGGTCGCGGCGCGCGGCCGACACGGCGCCTCCCGCAGCACCCGCCCGGCGCAGCAGCCATCCCGGCAAGAAGCCGGTGTTGATCCACATTCCCGAGGACATGCACCGCACGCTGCGCCAGCTCAGCGTCGAGGAGGGTGGGGAGCCCCTTACCGTCATCACCGAGCGGTTGCTGCGCCAGTACCTGGTCAAGCGAGGCCACACGAAGTTCGCACCATGAGCAAGCGGCGCGATCCCAATCCCGAGTTCGACCTGTTCATTCCGGCGCTCGGCGATCTTCCGCTCAAGGACCAGCGGGAGGTCATGGAGCGCCCGTTCTTCTCTCTCCAGAAGCGCAAGCGGCTGAAGCCGATCGAGTATCGCAGCCCGGATGGCGATGCCTGGGTGCGCGTCCAAGCCATTCCCGATTACGGCATGGCCACGATCTGGGATGCCGATATCCTGATATGGGCAGCGTCCACGCTCAACCGCATGAAGCAGCAGGGGCTAAACGACCTGCCCCGCACGCTGACAACCACGCCCTACGACCTGTTACGGGCGATCAAGCGCAGCACAGGGGGCCGGGACTATCAGGAGCTGCAAGCCGCGCTTCTGCGGTTACAGACTACTTCCATCACCACTTCGATCCGCGCGACCAAGCGCCGGCAGAAGGCCGGCTTCAATTGGCTCGACAGCTGGACCTTCGATACCGACGCCGAGACGGAGCAGCCGCGCGGCATGACGCTGACCCTCTCGGATTGGGTCTATGAGGGCATCGTCAACGAGAAGTCGCTGCTAACCATGCACCCGGACTATTTCCTGCTGTCCGGAGGGCTGGAGCGGGCGCTCTATCGTATCGCGCGCAAGCACGCCGGCACGCAGCGCGGCGGATGGACGTGCCGGGTAGAAGTGCTTCGCGACAAAACCGGCAGCGACGCCCAGCCTAAGGAGTTCAACCGGATGCTTCGGCGGGTGATCGAGGCCGATCAGCTCCCCGACTATGCGATGGGACTGACCGAGACGACGGACAAAAGCCCAGCCGTGTTGTTCAGGCTCCGCGGCGAGGCCGAGGCACTGGCACTCGCCGAGAGGATGCGCGCCGAGGAGGAGCGGCGCGCCCGTTTCGACGCCGAGCGAAAGCGTGCTGAGGAAGTCGATGCCCACATGGACCGGCTTGCCGGCCGAAGCTGACTATCGGGGTATCACACACCGCCGGTCCAGCTATCGGGGTTTCACCCACCGACCAACCAAGCTGCTTTGACTCCGTTGGCGACCAGTGGACCTGTCAGGCTGTGGATAACTCGCGCAGGAAGCCCCTTTTGCGCCAGCAAGGGTCGGGGTTTCACCCACCTTAGTGTCGGGGTTTCACCCACCTTAGTGTCGGGGGATCACCCACCGCACTATCGGGGTATCACACACCGAATCACGGGGTTTCACCCACCGAGCGCCTTGCTAAGCCCATGATAGGAAAGCTGGAATTTGGCCTTTTTGACGGCTTAACTTGTTTAACGATTCCTATTTAACAGAATCTCTTAACCCCACGGACGTGCCGAGCAGCCAGCTCAGAGACATGCGGAATTAGCCCTTTGGGCCAATGCGCTTCCGCTGCGTGCCGGCTTACGCCATCACAAGAGCGGCCTATCGGCCGCAGGCTTCCGGAAGAAGCCAAGCGGATAGAACGGTGTGTGCCTGTGAGCGTCGGGGCAAGCGGACAGGACAAGTGAAGCGATACCCCAAAGCTCACTGTTGATCCCTAGCCGGTGTGTACGATCAGGCCGGATCGAACAGGCGGGCGAACTCGCGCTGATCGTAATAGCGGATTTTCTTCGCCCAGAGCGGCCGTTCGCCTTGGCGCAGCAGCAGGAGGGTGTCCGCCGGCATCCGCATGATTTCGTCGGGCGTCACCAGCCTGCGCGCCGCGACATGGCCGCTGACGCTGGTGGAATGGTCCGGGCTGTCGAACCAGCTCGTTTTCCGCGAGGTGCTGACGGTCTCGTATTCGATGGTAGTGTCGCCGATCGTGCGCGAGAGCATGTCGGCCGTCGCATGATCGTTGACCCCGAACGTCTGGACCACGCCGGCATTGGACAGGAAGGTGCCGGCGCGCTCGCCATAGAGCGCGCGGAGCTGGTGCATGTCCTGGAGGATCGGCCAGAGCTGGAGACCGTAGCCTGCCATCAGCCCCATCGCGCGCTCCACCGGCTCCAGTCGGCCGAGGGCGGCGAACTCATCGAGCAGGAACAGCACGGGGCTTGCCGGCCGGGCAGGGGAGCGCGCCATGTCGGTGACGGCCTGCCCGACCAGCAGGCGCAGCCAGCGCGCATAGGTGTCGAGCCGATCGGGCGGCAGACACAGGAACACCGTGCCCGGCCGTTCCTTGAGGTCCGCAAACCGGAAATCCGACGCCGAGGTGCTGTCCACCAAGCGCGGGCTGTCCATGAAGTGGGTGTGGCGTTGCGCCGAGGAGAGCACGCCCGCGGCTTCCCGGTTCGACTTACCGAGCTGGCGGTTGGCGGCGCGCGCGATCAGCCCACCGGCGCCAGTGCTGGCCTGCATGTCGGTGAGCAGTGCGGCGAAGCCTGCGGGATCGCGGGTAAGCTTGTCGCGTACCGTCGCCAGCGTGACGCGGGCAGGGGCCTCGTGGACGACCGTGTGCAGGATCAAGCCGGCGATCAGCGCCTTGGCTTCCTCGTTCCAGTGCGCCTCACCCGATTGCCCCGGTGCGTCATGCACCAGCGCATCGGCGATCGTCTGCGCATCCTCCGCGAGGTCAGGGCTGGCGGGATCAAGCCACGCCAGCGGGTTGTAGCGGGCCGCAGGACGCCCGGAGACGCCGAAGGGGTCCAGACACCACACCTCGCCCTTGCCGGCTCTCGCGCGGGCCGTGACGCGGGCATTCTCGCCCTTGGGGTCGATGCAGACCACCGAGCGGTCGAGCGTCAGCAGGTTGGGGATGATGGTGCCGACGCCCTTGCCCGACCGGGTGGGCGCCATCGTCAGCAGATGGGCGGGGCCGTCGTAGCGCAGCAGCTTGCCGGACTCGATGGAGCGGCCGATCAGGAGGCCTTCGTTTTCCTGAAGCCGGCGCACGTCCGCCCGATCGCCGAAGCGGGCCGAGCCGAGCAGCGAGCTGCGGCGGTTCGCGGCACGGCGATTGAAGCGCCAGGCCAGGAACAGGATCGCGCCCGCGAGCAGGAACGGAATGTCGGTGGCTATCTCGCCATAGCCGAAGATGCCCTTGAGCCAGCTATGGCTGGCGAACAGCACGACCGCGGCGATGAAGACCGCGAACAGCGGGCTGATCCGCCGGCCGGGCATCAGCCGGCCCGTTCCAGCGGCGTGATCGCCAGCGCCGGATCGGCATCGGGATGGCCGAGCAGTTTGAGGATGATTTGCGTGGCGAGGGGCGGGGGCACGGCCTCGTCGCGCAGCATGTCGAACAGCGCCTCATCCTCTGCGTTCAAGTCCATGCTCTCGATGGCGAGATTGGCGCGGGAGTCTGCGTCATCCTCCCGCCACATCGCGGCTTCCGCCGGCGTGCCACGCACATAGGCGAGCGCGCGAACTTCCGCACGGATCGCGTCAAGGTCCAGAGCGGTCATGTTGCCTCCCTTTGCGTCACCAGCGCTGCGGCACGGCGCAGGGGCTCCTCCAACCCGTTCCAGGCCTCCCGCAAGCGCTGGAGCTTGGACAGGGCATCCAGGATCACCGCTTCCTGTCCGGCGACAGCCCGCATGTTGTCGAGGCGCCCGGTATCGAGGACGAGCGCCAGGCTACGGCCGGCAGGACGCAGGTAAATGCCCGAACCGCGCAGCGCCGGCGCGAGGACCGGCGACGCGATCGGGAGGTGGCGCGCCCACCCGTCGAGCATGGCCTTGACGCTCGGGTTCGGCGCACCGGAATCCCAGCATTGATGAGAGACGCGCAGGCTTGCCGGCCGCCCTTCCTTGAGCAGGAAACCATAACCGGCGAAGCCGCTGCGTTGCGCATCGAAGTAGATCGTCCGCGACGCTTCCGGACGTGCGCCGGCACTGTTCGGATTGCGCTTCAGCACCAGGTCCGGTGCGGCGTTGCGCGCCAGCCCCGCATAGCCGGTGAAGAAGTCCATCACCGCAGCGACCGGCACGGGCTCGTAGGGGCTTTCGGCACGCTCGATGGCAATGGCGATCAGCTCGCCGTCCCGCCCGGTCGAGAATGGCAGCAGGCGTTCGTAGGACACCGCAGCATCGAACCCGGAGGCGAGTTTGGAGCCGGCGAGATAGATGGCGGGGGCCAGGAGCACCGTAGCGACCACCGGCACCGCTGTGCGCTGCGCGTCGCGGCTGATCGCATAGCGGGCGGGCTGGTCGGGCGTGAAGCCGGCGTCGATCTTGTTCTCCACCAGCAGCATCGCGGTGCAGGCGGACCCAAGCCAATAGCGGACGACCAGATCGGCCGTGCCGGATGCACCGACATGCCGGACCTGCCGCGTGATCGTCACCCGGTCGAAACCGGCCTCCAGTGCCGCAGCATCGAGGAGCATCGCCGCAACTTCGCGGTCAGTCAGCAGCAGGCGTTCAATCACGCCGTCGAGCTCGGATTCCGTGACAGCAGGCTTCATGCCGGGCGATCCGAAGGGGCAGGGGAGGCATCGCCCGCTTCCGCGTCGAAGGCGCGTTTGCCGCGTCGTTTCCAGAGCGTGAGCGTGTCGCTCGCATCGTCGTTGCGGGCGCGGCCGACAAGCTCCAGCAGCGCCCCGTAGATGGTGGCGCGATCGTCGTCGGCCAGATCGACCAGGCCGGCCTTCTGGACGAGGCCACCCAGCTCGATCAGGTGGCGGGTGCGTTCGCGCCTTTGCACGACCCAGCCCCGCGTATCAGTCCGACGCCGCGCCGCTTCCAGACGCAGGATCAGCGCCCGGTTGCGCGCCTGTGCCGTCGCTGTTGCCGCCAGCAGTCCGCCCACCCTTGCGCCCGCGCCGTTGAAAGAAGGCGGCGCCCTTCGTGCGCCACGCCTCCTTCGCTTCCGCGTTCTGCGATGCAACGGCATCGAGCAGCACGCCGGCGAGTATTTCCATGTCGAGCGCATCCGCACCCGTGGCGGTAACAAGCTGGCCGAGCTGTTCGACCCGGCGCGCCTTCAGGCCACGCGCCTTGTCCTCCAGCGCCTTCAGTTCCGCGTTATAGTCCCGCACCTTGCGCATGGTGCCTCCATCGTCCGCGTCTTGATCGCAGCAGCCTAGCAAAACGGCAGGGCAGAGCAACCCACATCAGAAGGCAGAACCAAGTCAATCAGGAGATGCGAAGCAGATCGTGAGTGCGCGCTTATACGTCGTTGCCGACGTGCGCTAAGAAGTGCATCATGCCGCTCGCAATGGCGATCTATCATTTCAGCGCCAAGGTCATCAGCCGTGCGAACGGCTCCAGCGCCGTTGCGTCCGCTGCGTATCGCTCCGCATCCGAGCTGCACGACGCGCGGCTTGGGCGCGCTCACGACTTCTCCAACAAGGCAGGCGTCATTCACTCCGAGGTGCTGTTGCCAAAGGACGCACCAGTACGGTTGGCGGATCGCACGACGCTGTGGAACGAGGTGGAGGCAGGAGAGAAGCGCAAGGACGCGCAACTGGCGCGTGAGGTGGAGTTCTCGATTCCGCGCGAGATGAGCGAGAAGCAGGGCGTAAGCCTCGCTCGCGATTTCGTGGAAAAGGAGTTTGTGAAGCGCGGGATGGTCGCCGACCTCAACGTGCATTGGGACAAGGCGAAGGACGGCAGTCCGAAACCGCACGCGCATGTCATGCTGGTGATGCGCGAGGTGGGGCCGGAGGGGTTCGGCAAGAAGGTCCGGGACTGGAACTCGACCGAGCTGCTGAAGGGTTGGCGCGAGGCATGGGCGGCACACGTCAACGAGCGCATGGCGGAGCTGGGGCTGGAGGGGCGGATCGACCATCGATCCTATGCCGATCAGGGCATCGAGCTGGAGCCGCAGCACAAGATCGGACCGGCGGGGATGCGCCGGCTCGACCGCGGCGAGGATGCCGAACGCGCCGACGATCACCGGCGGATCGCACGGGAGAACGGTGCCAGGATCATTGCCGATCCACGCATCGCGCTCGGCGGCATCACCCGGCAACAGGCGACGTTCACGACCCGCGACCTTGCCGCGTTCGCCTTCCGTCATTCGGACGGCAAGGAGCAGTTCGACCAGGTGATGGCTGCGGTGCGCGCCAGTCCCGAGCTGGTGGCGCTGGGCAAGGACGGACGCGACCAAGAGCGGTTCACGTCCCGCGAGATGATCGCGACCGAGGCGCGTCTGGAGAATGCCGGCGATGAGCTGGCAAAGCGCGACGGGCATGGCGTTTCCGTGCCGCATCGCACGACTGCGCTGGAGGCTGCGGAAGCGCGCGGTCTGGTGCTTTCGGGCGAGCAGCGCGATGCCTTCGATCACATCACTGAGGGTCGCGGACTGGCGTCGGTCATCGGCTATGCCGGCACCGGCAAATCGGCGATGCTGGGCGTCGCGCGCGAGGCATGGGAACGCGGAGGCTATCAGGTGCGCGGCGCCGCGCTGTCCGGGATCGCGGCCGAGAATCTGGAGGGCGGGTCCGGCATCCGGTCCCGCACCATCGCGAGCCTTGAACATGGCTGGGCGCAGGGCCGCGACCAGCTCACCCGCAATGATGTGCTGGTGTTGGACGAGGCGGGCATGATCGGCACCCGCCAGATGGAGCGGGTGCTGTCCCATGCCCGCGAAGCCGGGGCCAAGGTGGTGTTGGTGGGCGACCCCGAGCAGTTGCAGGCGATCGAAGCCGGCGCGGCGTTCCGGTCGATCGCCGAACGGCATGGCGCGGCCGAGATCACCGAGGTCCGCCGGCAGCGCGAGGACTGGCAGAAGGATGCGACCCGGGCACTGGCGACCGGCCGCACGGCCGAGGCGATCCACGCCTATGCCGATCGCGGCATGGTGCAGGCAGCCGACACGCGCGAGCAGGCGCGTGCCGAGCTGGTGGAGGGCTGGGACCGCCAGCGCCAGGCCGATCCGGACAAGACCCGCATTATCCTCACCCACACCAATGCCGAGGTGCGCGAACTGAACCAGGAGGCGCGCGAGCGGGTGCGCGCGTCGGGCGGGCTGGGCGAGGACGTGGGCGTGACCGTCGATCGGGGCGCGCGCGACTTCGCTGCCGGCGACCGGATCATGTTCCTGCGCAACGAGCGTTCGCTTGGCGTGAAGAACGGCACGCTGGGCACGCTGGAGCGGGTCGAGGGCGGGCGCATGGCGGTGCGGCTCGACGGGGGCGGGCGGGCCGCGTTCGACCTCAAGGACTATGCCGCGGTCGATCACGGCTATGCCGCCACCTTCCACAAGTCGCAGGGCGTCACCGTCGATCGCGCCCATCTCCTCGCCACTCCCGGCATGGACCGGCACAGCGCCTATGTCGGCATGTCGCGGCACCGCGACGGGGTGCAGGTCCACTACGGCAGCGACGATTTCGCCGATCAGCGCCAGCTTGCCCGCGTGCTGTCGCGCGACCGCGCCAAGGACATGGCCGGTGACTATGCCGTGCCGTCCGAGGAGGACCGGGCGCGCAGCTTCGCCGAGCGGCGGGAGATACGCTGGCCCGAGCGCGCGCGCGAGATTGTCCACCAGGTCCGCGACAAGGCCAAGGGCATGTTCGCGGGCTTCCGGCCCAAGCCTGCCGCCACGCCCGAAAAGGCATTGGCGCCGGATCGCGCCGAGGCGGCGATCGGCGGCAAGCCGGACCAGGCCAGGGCGATCGAACGCTATGCGCACGCTGCGGCCGACATAGGCCGGATGCGCGCGCGGGAGCTGCCGGTGCTCCCGCATCAGGAGAGCGCGTTGCGCCGTGCCGGCGAGGCGCTGGACCAGGTACGGCCCGATGGCGCGCGCGACCTCGATTCCGCGTTCCGCCGCGATCCCGGGCTGATCGGGCAGGCGGCCGAGGGCAAGACTGGCGGCGCCGCGCGCGCGATGGCCGAGGAGCGCCGGGTGCGGCTCGACCCTGACGCGCGCGCCGAACGGTTCGTGGAGAGCTGGCGGGGACTGGCGCGCGAGCGGGCAGGCGGCGACCAGGCCCAGGCCGACAAGGCCACAACGCGCATGGGCGCGATGGCCGAGGGCCTGCGCCGCGACCCCGAGCTGGCCAAGGCGCTGGAGCGCCGCGCGCCCGAGCTGGAGCTGAAACTGGAGCGCGGCCGGAGCATCGAAAAATCGCTGGAGCAGTCGATCGGGATCGGGCGCGAGCGCGACAGGGGCATGAGCCTATAAGGGGAAGACGTAGTGGCGGATGACGAAGAGCCGAATGAAGCCGCGCAGGCGTTCGAGGAGCTGCGCGCCGAGGTGACGCTGATGCGCCGTGCCGTCGAGCGGCTAACGGCCGAGCGCATGGAAGTGCCCGAGCCGCCCGACTATTCCGAGACGCTAGGGGTCATCGCCAACAACATCACCGCCACGGCGCAGCGCGTCGATATGCTGGTGAAAAGCCCGATGCTGGCGATGACGCCCGAACAGCTGGCGGGACGGATCACCGCGGCGGCGAGCACGGCGCGGCAGGAGGACCGGCAGACGATCGCCACGGCGCGCACCGGCCTGGAGGACGTGACCCGCCAGCTTCACGGCTATGTCGTGTCGGCGCGACGAGGCGACGAGCAGAACCGTTGGCTGATGTGGACCGCCATCGGCGGTGTGGTGGTCGGGATGGTATTGTGGGCGGTGTTCGCCGGCATCGTTGCGCGCGCCGTGCCGGCAAGCTGGCAATGGCCGGAGAAGATGGCGGCGCGCTCGCTCGACCTGCCGATGTGGGAAGGCGGGCAGCGCCTCATGCGGGCCAGTGCGCCCGAGGCGTTCGCCAACATCGCGGCAGGGGATCGGATCGTCACCGCTAACCGGCAGGCGCTGGAGGCGTGCCGGAAGCGTGCAGACCGGAAGCGCGAGACAGTTCGATGCACGGTCAGTGTGGCTCCAGGAAAGTCTCAATAAGAACCGATAACCTGAGGAGCGGGTAGGGCAACTGGCCAAACGGTATTGCCGACACGGCCCATACAGTTTGAGATAAACGCCAAACCGTTTGACAGGCTGGGGAGCACCTCAAGGTTTGTGACACGGACAGCGGTAAGCTGAACAGGTAGCGAACAGGGCGGCTCAGGCCACCTTGGCTCCGGGTCCGCCGGCGATGTTGAGTGCGCGGTAGCCGTCTTGATCGAGCTCGGCAGCGGCGTTTTGCCAGAGGTAATCGCCGGTCAGGCTGATGTGTCGCCAGCCTAGCGGGGCTACATGGGCGAGCAGCTCGTCGGGCGCGGGCTCGCCGCTGGCGCGCAGATGCTCGACGGCGCGGCCCATGTAAAGCGTGTTCCAGTACACGATCGCGGCGGTGACCAGCGTCAGCCCGGACGCTTTCAGCGCCTGGTTCTCGAACTGCGGATCGCGCAGGCGGCCCTGTTTGTGGACGAACACGGCTTGGGCGAGCGTGTGACGCGCCTCGCCCTTGTTGAGCCCAGCCTGACACTGCTGGCGGAGCGCCCTGGATTCTAGCCAGTCGAGCGTGAACAGGGTGCGCTCGATCCGGCCCAGCTCCTGGAGCGCGAAGTCGAGCCGGTTCTGGCGACGGTACGCGGCCAGCTTCTTCAGCATGACCGACGGTAGCACCACGCCGGCCTTCACGGACGCGGCGAGCCGGACGATCTCGTCCCAGCTTTCGCGGATGGCAGCGATGTTGAACGGGCGCCCGATCAGCTTCGCGAGCGCCTCGGGGCGGGCCGTGCCCGGGAACAGGCCGAGCCGGCGATCGGCTAGATCGCGCAGGCGGGGCACGAACCGGAAGCCGAGTAGGTGCGCGAGCGCGAACACGTGGTCGGACGCGCCGCCCGTATCGGCATAGTGGGTCGCGGGTTCGATGCCGCAGCCGTGCGCGACCAGCCCGTCCAGCACATAGGGCGCCTCCGCCGCGGTCGCCGAGATCAGCCGGACATGGTAGGGCGCGTAGGTATCGGCGACATGGGCGTAGATCTTCTGCCCCGGCTCCCGGTCGTAGCGCGCGTTGGTGCTGCCGGCCGCGCCCCGCCTGCCCGAGCGGAAGAACTGCCCGTCCGAGCTCGACGCGGTGCCGTCGCCCCACACGCGCGTGAGCGGCAGCGCGGCTTGCGCGTCCACCAGATGGCGCAGCCCTGCCGCGTAATTCTCTTCCGATACGTACCAGCCATGCGTCCAGGCGAGCTGGGCGTAGGTGACGCCCTGGCTGGCGTTGGCCATGCGCTCGATGCCGAGGTTCGTCGCGTCTGCCAGGATCGCGGCGAGCACGGCCTGCGGGTTGGAGTGGGCGCGGCCCGAGCGCAGTTCCGGAAATGCGCACAGGAACCCGGTGCGGGCTTCCACCTCGGCGAGCAGCTCGGTGATGCGCACGCGGGGCATGAGCCGGTCGACGGCCGCGTCCAGCCTGTCGGCCGCAGCGGGCGTTACGGCCGCGAGCGGGCTGACCCTGAGGTTACCGCCCCGCAGCTCCACGCCGTCGAGCGTGCCGCGCTTCAGCGAGCCTGCGAACCGGCGCAACCGCCAGTCGAGCAGCCTGGCGCGCCCCTCCAAGTAGCGGCCGACGTCGGTGTCGAACGGCAGCGTGAGCGCGATCTCGGCCGCTTTGCCGGGCGGGAGCATATAGCTGTCGAAGCGCAGGTGTTCGCGCGTACCCTCCACCCACAGGTCGCCCGATTGGAGCCGCTCGCGCACGGTCGCGACCGTGGCGGTTTCGTAGCGACGGCGGTCGATGACGCCGCCCTCGGTGATCGCCGCCTTCCATTTTCTGGAAAACGGCATGGGCGCATCGGCCGGTACGTCTCGCCGCCCGGTCGCGTTCAGCGCGCGCACGACCTTGATCGCGCCGAGCACGCCGTCGCGCGAGCCTGCCGCCTTGAACCGGAACGCGTCAAAAAACGCGGGCGCGTAGCGCCGCATCGTCATGTAGCGCCCCGCCGCGCGGATCAGCGGCTCGTCGCGAGTCAGGTCGGCGATCGCGGTCGCCTCGCTCTCGGCGTCCAGAAGCCTCGTCCAGCCCACCCCGTCGTCGAGCGCCGCCCAGACGTCCAACCCGTCCTCGCGCGCGACCCGGAGTGCGCCGACCGTGGCGCCCAGCAGCCGCATGAGCCGGTTCACGTCGCGTGTGGTCGCCTCGATGCCGCGCTTCTGCGCGGCCCTGGCCCTGGCGAACAGGAGGCCGGTCTGCTTGCCGAACATCTCGATCGCGGCGTCCGCGAGCCGCGCTTCCAGGTCGATGACGGCTGCGGCGAGTGTCGCGCGCCTTCTGCGGAGCGAGTAGTCGGACAGGAGGAACGCGGGCGCGACGTGGCCTTCGCGCACGAGCTGCTCGAAGCGGTGCTCGTGGATGCGGCCGGCCATGCCCGGGTCGAGCCCGAGCCGGCGCACGTGCGCGAGCCGGGCGAGAATGCCGGCGAGATTGCGCGCGGTCGGGCTGTCCGACGTGTCGCGCAGCCACGCGAGCGGCGTCGTGCTGCGATCCTGGTCCACGATCAGCAACGCATCCAGCCCCGTCACCTGCTCCGGAGCAAGCGCATCGACCAGCGTGTCGGCCGCGAGGCGGCGCGCCATGGCGCGCCCCGCCACCCCGATCCGCTCGATACGGGCGGGCGCGGGCAGAACGATCCGGGCAGCACGCAAATGGCCCAGCACTGCCGCGGCGATCGGCTTGCCCCGTTCGGTCGCTTCCGCCGCGCGGGTGGCTGCGCCGAGCGCGCCGGGGACGTCGGCCGCCTCGAACGCGCGCAGGCGCAAACGCTCCATCGCCTCCCAGGCGTGTTCGAGCCGGGTCTGGGCGCGATGCGCGTAGCCCTCGAACGCTGTGGGCGCGATGTCGAGTTGCGCGGCCAGGTGCCGGATCAGAAAATCGGGGACGACATCGTCGTGGCGTATGCCGAAGCCGGGATGACGCAGCAGGGCGAGGTGCAGCGCGAAGCCGAGCCGGTTGGCGTCGCCGCGCTTCGCTTCGATCAGTGGCCGGTCCTCATCGGCAACCGTGTAATGCTTGGCGAGCGAGGCATGGTCGAGGGGCACGCCGAACAACGCGCGGCGTTCGTCGCCCGTTAACAGATCGCGTCTGGCCATCGATCACCCCCTGTCCGGGAGCGTATAGTTTATGGCCGACACGTGCGAGGTGTCGCGTAACTCTCAAGTTTCGCGACAGCGGCCCTGACCGGTCACGCCACGAGGGCGGACGCTGTCGCAAATGTCTGTTGCTAATCAGCCGTGTTCCAATGCACATCTGCGACATGCTCCTCGGCTATGCGCGCGTATCTACCGACGATCAGGATCTCATGCTTCAAAAGACGGCACTGAAGGCGGCCGGATGCCGGCGGACATTCGAGGAGAAGGTGTCCGGCGCCAAGCGCGCCCGACCGGAACTCGACCGGATGCTGGAGCAGCTGCGCGACGACGACGTGGTTGTGGTCACCCGGCTCGATCGCCTAGCGCGTTCGACGCGCGACCTGCTCGACATCGCCGAGAAGCTGAACGAGGCGGGAGCGGGGCTGCGCTCGCTCGCCGAGCCCTGGGCCGACACGACCACGCCTGCGGGACGCATGGTGCTCACCGTGTTCGCCGGCATCGCGGAGTTCGAGCGCGAGCTGATCCACCAGCGTACCAGTTCCGGCCGCGCGGCAGCCATGGCGCGCGGCGTGAAGTTCGGGCGTAAGCCCAAGCTCACTCCGGACCAGATCGCGCTCGGACAGCGTCTCGTCGGCGAAGGCACATCGGTGCGCGAAGCGGCGAAGCTGCTGAAGTGTCATCATGCCACGCTCTATCGGGCGCTCAACCATCCGGCGCAGATGCCCGTACATCGCTCGACACGTTGATTGAGGAGTAGGATTTCGCCATGATCTTCGCGCTTCTACTAGCGGCAAGTTCGCCGAATTCCGCGCTGGAGGCGGAGCGGGCCTACTCGGAAGCTGTACTTGCCAGTGGCCGTCAGGCAGCGGCACGCAGTTTCGGTCCACAAAGCGACCCCTGGCCAATACAACATGCGCCCGAAACCGCGCGCTCTCCATCTGTGGCCAGCATGTTGCAAGCAGCCGAGAGTAGCCGAAGGTGGTGGCTCACAATGATGAGTGTCGAGAGCCATGCCGAGCGCAGACCCGAACTTGTCTTTCCGTCCTGTGATCCGAGCGGGTCGGCAGTTGTTATCGGCGGGCTGTACGATGGCGGAAATCGAGTTGGATCATATAAGACGCTTTGGCGGAACAGTGCTGAGGGGTGGCGCTGGGAAATCGACGACTATCGTCGGGATGGATCGAAGGCATTAGCGGCAGAAAGTTTACAAGCGATCGAACCTGAGTGCTCGGCAAAACTCACCAATGAACAGCTCCAAATCCAAGCCGTTAGCGATGCGAAAGAGATCGCGTCTGTTTTGCGACAGGAGCAGGCCGGCAAACAGGTCGACTGGTTGGCTGTTCCAAGACGAAGCGTGGCCGAAGACGTTATCTTTGTCGGCAACGATGGCCGACGCATCCGCAGGCTCCCCGCCAAGCTGCCCATTCGGCGCATAGCGGGTGCGTTATCGTCCGGAAGCAGTTACGATGAAACGCTACGGTGGAGTAGCCGCGTCCTGGACGGGTCTGCACAAGCCCATAGCTTTCAGATCACCCAGTGGCGCGGTCCCAAGAATGGATGGCAGATCGTCTACTACGAGCTCCGCGGGTGAAACATCACGAGAGGTGATCCGGTAACTTCCAACTCGTCCAACCTCACAAACCCACGAAACTTAATATACTTTGCGGCAACGCTCAGGCTTTTGTTGACCATTTGTTCCGACTGCCGCTGTCCATATGACAAACCTTGAGGTGCCCCCTAACCGAAGCGCTCGCCTATTTGCGCCCCGGCGACACGCTGGTGGTCTGGAAACTCGACCGCCTCGGCCGCTCGATGAGCCACCTGATCGAGAAGGTCGGCGAGCTTGCGGCGCGCGGCATCGGGTTCCGCTCACTCACCGAGAATATCGACACCACCACTTCGGGCGGCATGCTGGTGTTCAACATCTTCGGCTCGCTGGCCCAATTCGAGCGTGACCTGATCCGTGAACGCACTCATGCCGGCCTCAAGGCCGCACGCGAGCGGGGCAACAAGGGTGGTCGCCGGCCTGTCGTTACCCCCGACAAACTACGTAAAGCGCGGGCGCATATCGCAGCGGGCCTCACTGTTCGTGAGGCGGCGGCCCGGCTCAAGATCGGCAAAACCGCCCTATACAAGGCTCTGGAAAACGCGTGAAACCGCTGGCGATCAAGAACTCGTGGGTGCTGGTCACAGGGGCTTCGACCGGTTTGGGCAGAGCGTCCGCCCTCCGCTTGGCGGCATCGTACCAGGCCAAGCCCCTGATTGTTGGACGAAGGCTCGACAACTTGCGGGAGCTACAGACCGAAATTGACGAGCGGTTCAATGTGCCGTGCGAGATTATAGTGGCTGATCAACGTGAAATCGAGGGCAGGGAGAAAATCGCGGCTAAGGTTGCAGAATTGCAAGTAACAGCCGCTTTGTTGGTTGCCGGAATGACGAGCGTTGGTTCATTTGATGCAGGCCGTGCCGACACTTATGCCGAGGTAATTGAAACAAACATACTCGGTTTCACGGATTTGCTGGCTCGCCTGATTGCGATTTTCAGGGAGCAGCCGTTTGAATCCTCAGTAATCGCCGTGTCGAGCCTGGCGGGCGAAACATCCGTGCCCTTCCAAGCGGTCTACGGCGCGTCGAAAGCCTATGTGAGCACCCTCATGCGAGCGCTTTCCGTGGAGCTTGCCGGGACGGGAGTGAGTGTTGGGTCTTTTGCACCCGGTGGAATCGACACAGACATGGCTGCCCTCAGCGATTTGAAGTGGGGGAGGTTGGGTTTGATGGACGTTGACCGGTGCGCGGCCCATGCAGTCCACGCTCTGGTTTATCGGCAATCCTTCGCCATACCGGGGATGGGCAACCAGCTCACATATTTGGCGAGCAGGGTTCTACCTCGATCGTTGGTCAATCGGATTGCCGCCCTCCCATATCGGCGCCCGTAGGGCGGCACCACATAAAAGGGGCAGGAAAGCCTGCGAATAGCATCTGCTGGCATCGTACCGGATTTGTTCGCCCTTAGCGTGCAGATACGTCACTTTCGTGTAGTCACCCCCAGAAGAACCGATCGATCTTCCCGGTGACGCCGGCACGGCCGAGCGGGTCCGATGCCGGCGAGCCGATGTCGATCGCCACGCCGCGGGGCGTGACCGCCCGCGTCCACATCGCGAAAAGGCGATTTTGGCCGCGTTGCAACCCACCCTGGTACTCGCCGAAGACGCGCGTACCTTTCTCGAGCAGCACGACGCGGCCGTTGTCGGAATAGACATCTCGAGGGATGATGCACGTCGTGTAGCCCGGCACGCTGCTGTCCATTGCGGTCTGGAGCGTGCAGGGGATGATCGCGCCTGCGGTGACGAGATAGTTGCGGTCGCCGATCATGCGCGCCGTGGCGGTCCCGATCGCCGAGGTTTGCTTGAGATTGTCGAGGTTGGTCCTCGCAGGCGCGCTTTCCCCCTCATTTTGGGAGTTGCTGGTGACGTCCCCAAGCGCCCGCCTTGCAGATTGGTCGCCGTTATAGGCTATCAGTGTCGATCGCCGCGCATTGTCGCGCAGCTCCCTGGTTTCGTTGGCACGCCGCTCCGCTTCGCTAACACCGCGGCTCTGCTGCCCACCTGCCGATCCGTAAGGAGTGATCCGCTGACCGTCAGGGCCGATGGCCGGTACTTGCTCGCCGGTGAGCTGGACCGGGGCGTTCGGATCGCGGGGCGCGGCCGCGAGCGTCGGTGCGATGACGGAGTTCGGATCGTAGGGCGCCTCGGCAGCTGGGGGCGGGGCCTTCCTGGCTTCCAATGCCTTGTTGTCGCCACCAGACCCGGAAACAAGCGACAGTACGCCGAACACGACCGCGCCGGCCAGCGCCGCACCCACGACCATCTTCTTGTTGTCCCATTGGACGGCGTTCAGTGACGGAATGCGGTTCGCGCGATCGGCCGCAGGGGGAGCGCGATCAATCTCGTTCACGTCGGGCGTCGCGTCGACGTCGAATCGCTTATCGGACACGTCAGTTCTCCGTCGTGCGCTCGACCGCTTCCGACGCCGTGTCCGTCTTGGGATCGCGGCCGTAAAAGCTCGGGCTTTCGTTGTAGATGCACAGCACCACCTTGCCCCGGCGCAGACGCATTTCCTTGTAGACGCCATGGACGACGACGAACTCGTCGCGCACGTCGAACGAGGCTGTGGCCTCGCTACCGTCGGGGTTGACGGTGAAGATCGCAGGTATCTCGCGCTGGTTCGGGAAGCGCATCACGGTGAACTGCCCGTTGTCGCTGACTTCGGACGGTTGCAGCTCGGACGAGCCTTGGACCTTGTAGTTGAGGTTCCGGGTGCCTTCGAGAACACCGATGTCCAGCGCGGCTTTGATCGCGCCGTTCTGCGCGGCGAGCGCTGCGGCGAGCTGCGCGCGCTGTTGCGCCAAGCGGGTCTGTGCCGCCTCATATTCCGGATAGCGGAGCCGGACCTTGAAGAAGGTGCCGCGCGAGCGCGCCGTAGCGACGGCCGACAGCTCGAAGGTGTAGTTGCGTTTGGCCCCTTGGAAATCCGTCACGACGATCAGGTTGGTGGCGCCAGCGCGCTCGCGCGGCTTCACGAACAGCGAGTTGTCAGCAGGAGCGACCTCCCAGGACACCGTGTCCCCCATCGCCACGAACTTGATGACCTCGCCCGGGGCGAACTCGATCTGCGTCGCGGTGCGGAACGCACTCCGGATCTGGATCACGTTCCCGTCGGTATAGGCGACCTCGCGGATACGTGCGTCGGGACCGTGTTGCGTAGGGGTCTGCGCCAGTGCGGGCGCTGCCGCCACGGCGCTGATCGCCGTTGCCAGAAGCAGAATCGTCCTCATCGTGTCGGAACCTCCACGTCGGCCCGGTATGTCTTCACCTGAAACCCGAGCGGATTGGCGTATCGACCGGCTTCCGTTTCCGGCTTCGACAGCACATCGAATGTGATGGTCGCGATAGCGGGCGTCTCGATCACCTGTTGATCGCGCTGGAGCCTCTTGATGAAACGAACCTGCGCGACGTTCGGCGAGATGAACGCGACCGAGCGGATCGCCACGAACACCGCGTCATTGGCGGTGAACTGGTTCTGCGGGGAGTCCGGATTGTCCTTTTTGTAGAAGGCTGTCCAACGGGTCTGTTCCTCCCGCGCCGAGAGCGACAGCACCTTGCGGAAGAACTCCTCCCGCGCCTGAGGAATCCACCCTTCGCGAGCGCGCACATAGTCGGCGAGGAAATACTTACGGATCGCCTCGTCATAGGTGATCGTCTTGTCGCCGCGCAGCTCCTGGGTGACTTCCGTTGCGCCTGTCGAACGATCGACCGTGACGACATAGGGCACCACCGTCTTGAGCGGCGACAGCGCCAGCACCGCAGCCGCGCAGATCGCGGCGAACACGATCGCGACGATAGCAACGATCCACGCGATCCGGCGCGAGCGAACCGCGGCCACGAACCGATCCCGGTCCCAGCTTTCCGCTTCCGCGAAATAGGCCTTCAGATCCTCGTGTTTGTCCTTCACTCCGATCGCCATCTCAGCAGCTCGCATAGGAGATTGAGAGCGCGGCAGTCGGGCCAGCGCTCGGAGTGAGTGCGCCGATCGCCGGCACCTTGCCGGCCTGCGACGTGTCTGACCCTCGGGGAGCTGGCGCCGCTTCATCGGGTGGGAATAGGTTCGTCGCCGGCGTTGGGGCTGATTGAGGTGTGCCACGTGGCACACCTCCAGCGGACGGTGCTGCAGCGGCCGACGTTGCGTTGCGCGACGGGATTGATGGAAGAACCGTCCCGTAGAGGTTTGCAGGACGCTTCTGCCGTCCGTTGCAGCGGGGCAGCTTATCGTCCTTCGCAGCGATCGATGGAACCGGAGCAGTAAGAGCCGCGAGAGCGAGAAAGGCTAAGGCCGAACCGAGCTTCATGCCGGGTCTCCGATTAGCTGTTGTTGTAAAGGGTGCCGCCGGCAGCCCGCGCTTCCGCTCGGCGGGCGCGATTTGCCTGCCAGCGATTCACTGCCCTTTGTGGAGCGTTTGACCATGCGCGACCGATCATCGGCGCGATCCCGCCGGTCGCGGCGTTAGCGAACTGCGAGGCGAGTGATGCGCCACCGCCGCCCAAGCCCGCAGCCATGCCTGGTATCTGAAGGAAGAAGAAGAATCCGAGGGCGTAGAACCCGAGCGCCTTGACCGCCGCTAGGATCAACGAGTCATCCTGCGTGATTGCGTCAATGAAGGCGTCGGCCGCGTTGGCGATGAAAACCGTCACTAGCAACGCGAAGGCAACGAGGATGACGTAGTTTACGATACTGCCGAGCCACTGGAAGAAGAACGGTCGTGTGGAGTCGAATAGGAGAGCGGCGACAAAGAGAGGTCCGATTGCAGCCAACAAGGAAAGGGCGAATAGAGCGAAAGCGCAGATTGCGAAACCGAGGGCCGACGCCAGCAGCGCAGCCAGCATTATGACGACGTTGATGATTTCACTGACGATGATTTCATCCCAATTATTCGGGATGCCGGCCAGGTTCGTCCCTTCCTCCGTGGTGTGATTTTGAACAATCTCTTTAATGTTCGCGATGGCGCGAACCGCACCCTTGAGTATCGCGTCGAAGAAGCCGCCAAGTCCGTTCACGTCTTGCGCGCCTACGGCGTTCGCGACTTCTCTGGGCAGGCCATTCATGGCGAGAAGGCCGACTGACGCGCCGTAGAGGGTCGTTACCGCGAACACGAGCGCGGCAAGTTTCATCCCTCGATAGACGAACTCGCGAAACGGATATTCGACAGCGCCGCGCAGGACCGCGAAGCCGAGGAGGATGATGTAGATTGTCACCCCGACCCGGAGTGGACCGGAAATCCATCCGATGACCCCGGCGTAGGCCGCAACCACCCCCGCCAATGCGGCGTCAAGTTGGTTGAACATCGCGGTATAGATATTGAAGCCCATTACACGACCCCGGACAGCTTAGCTTCGATCAGATGCCCGCCTCTTTGCGTAGCTTATCCGTATCGGCCTTGTTTCTAAGCAAGGTCTTTGCGGTATCCACGTTGTTGCAGTTGTTCACGACTACTGCAGGCCATGACGCAGGAGGGCGCTGTGAAGCCTTCCATGTTGTGCAGACTGCGTCTGTCTCGGCCAGCTCACCTTGGTTCTCCGTGAAATACTTGGCGGTACGCAGCGGCATGTCAGATCGAAGCTTGCCTTGGTCGGAGTCGGACTCCTTCGTGCCACATGCCGCCAGCGCCAAAAGGCAGGGGAAGAGCCAAAGAGCTTTGGTCATGGGTTGACCCCTGCCTCAGCCCGCAGCTTGTCGATTTCCGATCGATTAGACGCCAGAGACCGTTGGTAGCCGGCTTCGGCCTTTGCCCTTCGCTGAAGCTCGATCGCCTGAAGCGCCATCTGATCGTTCATCATCTGCGCTTGTTCGAGCTGGAGCCGCGCCGACATATCGGCACGTTCCGCGGCCGAGCTGGCGCTGTTGAGGCGGCTGCGCAGCGCCTCGAGGCCCTGGCGCCGGCTCGTCACCGCATCACCGACATTGCCGGCCAAGCCCGTCGTCACGGCCGCCTCGCGTGAACCCTGTTCGTAGGCGGCACGCTGATCGGCCGTCATCGTTGGCGAGCCGCGCCCGATGAGATCCTGATAGACGTCGTTCGCCTTGCCCCGCAGGCCGCCAACGACGTTGAGATCGCCGTTGGTGTAGCCGTCGAGGGAGCTGGACGACACGTTGCTGGTGCGCAGCACATCGTTCTTGAGCTGCTGGGCGACGCTGCCGATGTCCGTCATCTTGTTGAGGTCTTGGTAGAGCTTCTGCGCCTCGCGGATCTGGTCGGCACCTTGTTGGATGACCTGAACGCCCTGCTTCACCTGCTCAATCTGCTGGAGGATCGAGCCGACGTCGTGAACCGGAATGCCTTGCGCGCGCGCCGAGCCGGCCAGCATGAGCGCCGATCCTGACAGCGCGAGTGCGATTGCCTTCATTCTACGCATGTCCCTCTCTCCTTCAGCTTGGCCGACGACGTTGGTGGAATACGGGGAGCCAGTTGGCGGGATCGGGGCCGAACTTGGCCGCTGCCTGGACCGCGATCGGCGTCGTCTCGGCACGCCCGGACAGCACCGCCAGCTCGTCATCGAGACCGGTCAGATCCAGCTCAACCACCACGCTGTCATGGCCCTGCTTCACGAGAAACTTGCGCGATTCCGGCGACAGTTCCTCGCGAATGAGCTGGTATTCCGCGTCGGTGAGGGAGAAGCCCTCGACATAATCGCGGCGCGCTCCCTTGGGGTTGGGAAGCATCACCTGGGTCGCCACCTGTTCGAGGATCGAGTGCGCAATATCGCTCTTGAGCGCGTCGGCCGGCGACTGCGTGGCGAACACCATCATCGCGTTGCGCTTCCGGTACGTCTTCAAGCCGTCCTGCGCGAAGCTCCGGAACGCATCGTCGCCGAGCGCCTTCCAAAACTCGTCGACGGCGATGATCGTTCGCTCGCCGGTCAACAGCTTGTCGATCCGATGGAACAGGTAGAGCATCAGCGGCGTGCGGACGTCGGCGTTGTCGAGGAAGTCCGTCATGTCGAAGCCGATGAACCGGGCATCGAGCGTCATTTCGTCCGCGGCGTTGTCGAACACCCACCCCATCGACCCGCGCGAGGTCCACTTTTCGAGACGGGCGCCGATGCCGCCCGCATCCGACATGCCGAGCATCGTGCGCAGCGCGTCCAGCGAGCGATCCTCGCGCGGGAGCCGCATCACCGCGGCCACCCCTTCATCGATCAGACGCTCTTCCTGCACCGTGATCGGGCGGCTTTCCGCGCGGACGAGCTGACGCACCCATAGCGAGAGCCAGGCCCGGTCCTCCGGCTTGTTCTCCAGCGCCTTCAAGGGCGCGAAGCCGGTCGGCTTGCCGTTCTCGAGCGTCAGATAGGTGCCGCCCGAAGCCAGCACGAAAATCTGCGCGCCACGATCCTTGTCGATGAAGATCTGGCGCGCGCCCGTCTTCTCGGCCTGCGCCATCAGAAAGTTGACGATGACAGTCTTGCCGCCCCCGGTGGGGCCGACGATCAGCGTGTGGCCGATATCGCGCTTGTGGAAGCTGAAGAAGTACGGGCTGCGCGCGCTGGTCTTCATGAGCGCGACAGCGTCACCCCAATGGTTTCCGGTAGCGAGGCCGGCGGGGTAGGTATGGAAGGGCGAGAATGCCGCGAAGTTGAGCGACGTGATCGGCGCCGGCCTGGCGCGCCACGCGAAATTGCCGACGAGCTGGCTCCAATAGGCAGCCTCCAGCGCCGCCCCCTCGCGGGCCGCGACCATGCCGGTATCGGCAAGCGCCGCGCGCGCGATCGACATGTTGTCGCGCAGCCCCTTGAGGCTGTCCGAATAGACCGCGAGCGTGAAGTGATGATCGCCCAGGACGAAGCGGTTGGACATGAGGTCGTCTGCCGCGTCGACGAGATCGAGCATCTGGCTGACGGCCCGATCGTCGGCATTCTCCATCTGCTTCTGCCGCAGCCGGAACCGCTCCGACGCCGCGGCACGGCCCAGGAAGGTGAAGGATTGCGTCAGCACGAACGCGAAATCGACGGCCAGCAGCGACTGGAACTGCGTTGGCGTCGTGGTCGCCGGATACTCCCGAATACCGAAAATGCCGCCGAAGGCGCTGCGATCGGCGTCGCGGACCTCCACCGTCTCGCCACCGAAGACGACGCGCTGGCGATAGAGAGCGCTGCCGAGGTGCCCCCGGATGATCGGGACACGGCGATGCCGGCCCGTCATCACCATTTCCGCGACTTCCATCGTCTCGGAGAATTTGAGGCCGTTGTGCCCGTAGATCGACAGCCTGCGCGGCGAGCAGCGGTCCATCAGCTTCTCGAAATCGCGCGCCTTGTCCTCTAGCGCCTCCAGCAGATCGGTGTCGACCGCATCGGCCTCCGCTTCCGCGCGCGCCTTGTTCCTGAAGAGCTGGACGAGCTTGTCGGCGCCATGGACCGAGGGGCGCAGCACCAGCGTCACGAAGAAGCGGTTGATGAACAACCGCTCCCTGTTCATCCGCGCGAAGTAGGCGGCATCGAGATCCCGCGCGAACCGGGACCGGAAGTTGCCGCCCGGATATTGCTCGACCCGCGCGCGGACGAGATGCGTCCAGATCGACAGGCGATCGTCGTGCAGGTTGCGTAGCATCCCGTTGAGCTTCGCGTGCCAGTCGTTCAGATCGCGCACGTCGGCCGTCTCGAACGCCCGCCCCTGCAGCTCGAACGTCAGCATGATCGCGCCGGAATCCAGCATCACGACTTCGTCGGTGACGTGCCGTGCATAGGGCAGGAACTTGGTCGGCATCACTTCCTTGAGCGCGACCTTCATCGGCACCTGTTCGGAGAGGCGACTCGCCCTAGCCATTGCGGCCGAACCCCTTCCGCTTGATGCCTTTCAGGGGGAGCGGCGTGTAGCTCGACCCGCCCCAGAAGACGCGGTTGCGGTTGGCCGCCTTGGTGCGACCCCACAGGAAGATCAGCCGGAACGCGTTGACGTCGTGGCGCACCACCAGGCGCGAAATGCCGAACATTACCGCGGCGACGACCAGGCCGTAGATGGGGTTCGTCGTGCCGATCAGGGTAATCACCGAGGCGAGCAGGATCACCACCGCCGCTTCGATCGGGATGCCTGCGAACAGCGCAGGCCGCGTCACCGCCAGGAACAGCGTGTTGCGCGCCATCACTTCCCGTTCTTCGTCCACGCTAGACCCTTTCTCGAAACACAGGCGGAAGCGGGGCGTGCGGCGCGCCCCGCTTTCAAGAGAATCAGCCTTGGAGCTGGTCGACGATCCAAGGCGCCGAGAAGATGATCGCGATGCCGATGATGACGGTGACGAGCGCCCCGGTGTTGACCCGCCCCGTCAGCCACCCGAACCCGGCCGCGATGAGCGCGAGGATTGCGACGATGCGCAGCAGCCCATTGCTCAGCAGGCCGAGAACGGCGTTGCCGAAGCTCTCCAGATTGGTCTGCGCGAACGCCGGCTCGGCCGAGAGCAGCGACGTCAGCGCCACCAGGCCGAACATCGACAACAGCCGCGAGACCTTGCGCTGGCGCGGGGTCATCGCGCCGACGCGCGCGGTGACACGGCTTCGGAGGGCGAGCGCCGGCCCACCGAAAGATGCGAGATTCATCGGTTTTCTCCTTCTCCGGCGAGCCGCGCTCGCTCATATTCCGCCCTCGCAAACACGTCCCAGGATGGCGGCGGTGGGGGAGGCGCAGCCTTGGGCTGCCCCGCTTGGGACGTGTTTTCCTCGACGAGCGCGGCGAGCTGCGCAGCCGCGCTCGACCCTTCGCCGGTGTTTGTCGCGTCGGTGAACGCGCTCACGCGAACCGCGACGGGCCGGATACCGTTGGAAATGCCGGCATTGCCGACCACCTTCCCGACATAGCCGTTGGAGAAGCCACGCGACTGCGACCCGGTGTTATACATGGATAAGGCGATGCGGAGCGCGCGCTGCGGGTGCAGCCCCGCGCGCACGCTATGGTAGTTGCCGGACAGCACCGCGCCTGCCGCCGCGATGTTGGTGCATGGATCGAACACGTTGTCCCAGGTCAGGCCGAGAGCCTTCATGTTCCGGGAGTTGATCTGCCCGAGACCGAGATCAACCGAATAGCCCTTGCTGACATAGGAGCGTGCGATGGCGATTGCCTGTGCCACGTTCGTCGCGGGCCCGACCTTGCGGCCGAGCCCGTTGACGTTGATCGCCAGCTCGAACCCCTGGCTTTCCGTTTGCACGATCGCCGCGATCGTCTCCGGGGCGACACCTGGCGCACACTGCGCTGCCAACCCTAGGACGATTGCGGACGGGAGCATCGTTACCGCTCCGGTGTTCCGAAGCCCGGTATCGGCCCCGCCTGCGCTGTCGCCTCCGCTTGGGCGACCTGTGCGCTACTCGGCACCGTGTATCGGGTGCGGGAGCCGTCCTGCATCGTCATCACGACGTATCCGGGCCGTCCGTTTCGCGGCTTGGTATAGTCCGCCTTGCGAACCCCGCCGGCGCTGCATGTTGGGAAGCCTCCGCCCAGGCCGAGATGAGTGATGAGCTTGCGGATCGGAGGCACACACTCCCGGAATTGCATCCAGCCACCGGGATTGCTCGCGCAGAGCATCACTTCACATGCCCAGGTAGAATCAGCTGCACGAGCCGGAACCGCCACCATCGAGGCAGTCAGGAGGCCAGCAACTGGCACAAACGAAAACAAGCGATTTGCCATGTTTTCACTCCTAGAGTGAAGACAAGCTAAATCGCTCGGACGTGGTTGCCTAGCCCGAAAATGACAATTGGTTCATTCTGGCGGCAACATCCTATCGCGTTAAAACGTCGCTTGGTCCTTCAGGCCGGGCCACGGATGGACATGGATCACGTCTTCATACCCGTAACCAAGGACGATATGGCGGATGGCCGAGGCAGCCTTTTTATACAGGCGAATCCGCTTCTTATCGTAGAGGCCGACGTGGAAGAGCGCTGTACCGCGCCAGCTCACCCGGACGTTGATGTGCCACCTGCCGCAGTCGCGCTGACATACATGGACGTCGGTAATCGTGCCGCCAGGTGGCCGCAGCGTCGTCAGTTCGCGCTCGAGCAGTAAGTCCAACTCCACCCTGTTCCCCCGTAGTGATTAATGCGGTTTTCGCTGGTGCTTTGTGGCTTCCCCCGATAGCCTGTATGGGTCCTGCACCGGGGGTGTCTTAGATGGCCCAACGTCAGACCGCTACGATCGAGGATCAGGCCGACCGCATCGTCCGCCAGCTTGGGGGCAAATGGCATGGCGCATCCGCCATGTGTCGGTGCCCGGCCCACGCCGACGGCAAGGCCAGCCTGTCGATCCGCGTCGGCGAACGTGCCGTGCTGTTCCATTGCTTCGCAGGCTGCACGGTCGACGCGATTATGGCGGCACTGCGCTCGGGCAAGATCCTCGCGCCTGTCGACCACGACCCGGGCCAGCGCCAGGAGGGCAAGGCCGACCTCAACAAGCTCGCGCTTGCCGTGTGGCGTCACGCCGAGCCCTTCGCCGGCACGCTCGCCGATCGCTACCTGCGCGAAGGCCGCTCGATCGTCCCCGACGGGATCAACGCTCGCTTCGATCCGCGCTGCCAGTGCGGTGCCGGCGCCGCCAAGGCGTTCGCGCCGGCGCTGATCGTCCCGATCGAGGAGGACGTCGGCGTCGTCGCGATACACCGGACCTTCCTGACGCCGGACGGCCGCTGGAAGGCCCACATGGACGAGCCCAAGCGGATGCTCGGCAATCCGGGCGTCGGTGCGGTCCGCTGGGGCGGCATCCCGCTCGACGGCATCCTGCGCCTCGCCGAAGGCGTCGAGGACGCGGCCAGCGTGATGAACCTGCTCGGCGCCGGCCATTCCGTGTGGCCCGTGTTGGGGATCGAGCGGTATCAGGCCATCGCTATCCCCGAGAGCATCCATACCGTCATCATCTACAGCCAGCATGGGGCCGAGGCGGCGCGCGCGATCGAGCGCGCCACCCCGCACCTGACGGCCAACGGCCGCCAGCTCGTCGTCAAGCCGCCACCCCATGCTGGCGACTGGAACGACCTTCTGCGCGAGATACGTTCGCTATGAAGCTGTTTCCCGGGGCGACGCGCTTTCAACGATGGACGATGGGCGCGACGTTCCTGATCGTCGCGAGCTATGCTATCTCGCAAAATAGGCAGTCCCTCGTCGAGGTGTCCAAAACACGGCTGTCGTCGCCGAGCCCGAGGGTCATCGATGGGGATACGATCGACTTCCCCAATGGACGGGTGCGGGTCGTCGGGATCGACGCGCCCGATGACGACCTGCCACGGCTCAAGGCCTTGTCGAGCGACGCCTTGCAGCAGTTGGCCGCGCGCGATGGCGGGTTGGACTGCTCGGTATCGATGTTCGACTACGCGCTTCGGCATGAGAGCCAGTGCCGGACCGACCCCAAGAGCTACGGCCGGTTGAACCTGGCATGTCGCTTTCCAGCGAACGGCGCGAGTGTCGGGGCAACGATGGTCGCCCAGGGCTATGCGGTGGATTACCGTGTGTTCTCGGGCGGGGCCTATGTCGACTTGATGCAGAAGGCAGCAGCACAGCGGGCGGGGCTATGGGGCGTGGACTACGAAGGAATGCGGCAGCTCGCGGTCCGCAGAGCACAGGTGCCGCAGGGATGCGCCGTTGGAACGATCAAGAAGTAGCCGGAGCCTGCCTCCGGCCCACGTTCTACTCCGCGGCGCCGACGGGCCGCTTCGCGACACCCCGCCCGCCCACCGCGGCTCATCCGGGTGACGATCAACTAGGCTGCACCGCATCGCCCTTATCGGTCGGCGGAGTTGTACGGGTGCGGATAGCCGATGCTTGAGCGCGGCTCTCCGCCCGCGGTAGTTATAGGCCGATGGGGCGCGGCGTTCTCGCTCGTGATCGCGGCCGTGCTGGCTGGCCGCCTTATCTGCGCGTATCGTCACCTGCTCCCGAACAGGCTGCTGGGACTCATCCTCTACGAGCTGGGGCCGGCGCTGGTCCTCGGGTTAGCGATCGGGACCGCCATCGCCATCACCGAGGGCGGCGGCAGATCGCGCCCCGGCATCCCGGCGCGGCTCGCGCTATTCGCGCTCGCCGCGCTCATCGCCGGCACCGTTGCCCTGGTCATCGAATACGGCACGGTCCTTCAAGGGCGATGGCTTTAAAGCCGGTGTGCCACGTGGCACACTCCAAGTCGTGTGCCGCTTGCTGGGACCTGCGTCTGTCAGTCCGCCTCATTCAGGCTAGCGATCTGACGCATTTGCCCCGCTAAGCCGGTTAGGCGACCTTGCAGACGCTGATCGGCGCTCCCTAGCTGCTGAAGGGCCAACATCGTTTGACGGTGCTTCAGGCGCTGGCGATTGGGCACGACGACCTTCCCGTCACGCACGACGACGCCCGTGATTTCTGCTGGCGTGTCCACGTAATGCTTGAGCTTGTGATAGCGCAGCCCCGTTCGGTGGATCATCCGCTGCACCTGCCAGACATCCGCGCGCGGCACCTTCGCACCCGAAATTGTCACGTCATCGACATAGACCGTCAGCGTGTAACCCTTCGCTGCGCAGAAAGCCGCGATCTCGGCCCACATGTCGTGATAGCTGTAATATGCCAGGATGGGGCTAAGCGGACTGCCCGTCGGCAAGTGACCCTCGAAAGTGCAAAGATCGCCAAGCAGACCGGCAACGTCGCCCCGGCATCCCATAACATTCTGGAAGAAGGCGATCACCCGCACACGCGGCGTGTTGGGAAAAAACTTCTTGATATCGAGACAGTGAACGACGCGGCTGCCGCGATGCCGCGCCGCATTGCTGACGTAGCAGCGCCCCTTCACCGGGCAGAATAAGAAGGGCGGCGGCTCAATCCTAGCCAGCATCTTAGCGATGCGGCTCTGGACACGCTTCAGCGGCGCGATCGGATCTTCGACCGGACGTTTGCCGCCGCTCTTCTTCTCAATTTCGAACTGCCGATACCGATCTGACCCGACTGCCATTGCGCGTAGCTCTGGCTCCGCAAGGCCGAGCACGTCAGCGAGACGGCGCGGACTGGTGAGCTTGTAAAGCTGCGACTGATTGAGCGGGATGATCGTCTTATTCGGCATGGGTCCGACCGGACCGCGCCTCGAGGAACTGTAGCAGGCTCACTACCTTGCCAGCCACAAAGGTCCGCGCCTGATCAAGCGTGCTCTTCTGGTCGAGGTTCTCCGAGAAGAACATGATTGATGAGACGGGCATGTCGAACACAGTCGCATAACGCTGGATGATGTCCAGCGTCGGCGTCTTCAAGCCGCGTTCGATTTCCGACAGATACGACGTCGAAACCTCCAACCGCTCAGCCGCCTGCTTTTGCTTGAGGTCATGATAGACTCGGATCAGGCGAAGAGCTTCACCCAACATTGCAACTCCTTTCGGGAGGCTATTCAGGGTGCGAACTACTGGCGGAAAACCTTGATGATGGAGAGGGCGACGTGGAGCAGTTGCACCACCACTCGCCCCAGGGCCACCACCGTCTTCAAAGTGGACGGACGGATCAGGCGCTTTGCCCAATGCTGCCGTCGCACCGTCTTCGTTCGCGCACGCTTCTCGTTCAGACCAAGCTTTCGCATGGCGTCCTCCTCTGCCAACCCCATGCACCATGCAGGGGCGCCGCCAAGGCTTTGGAGGGTGGGGTAGAAGCACGTTAACCCTGAACACCAAGGCGGACACCGGGCCGTCCGGTGGCCGCCCGCGGCGCCGCTCGCTCGCACGCACGGAGCCACAAAGCAGAGAAGATTTCTTCTCCAGGAGGAGTTTCCCCCTCGGTTGATAGCGACACATCCCCTTTCGAACTGAACAGGAGTGTGATGCCCCAACGCATTTCGCCAGTCAACGAAGAAAATCCGCTAACAGCGAATTTATCGGTGGCACTACGTTGGAGTGCACGGTGGCTCACCCTTGCCGCCTCCAGCCTGGAATCCGGACGACGAACGCTCTAGCGCATCGATAAGATCAGTGGAGCGGGGAATGCGGCACCGGCGCAGGGGCGGCAGATAAGCCAAGGGCCGCCCTTTTGAGGCGGCCCCGACCGTTTAGTTCCCTCGCGGGAAACGGACACTCCCCGAGGGGGAGGCCGCAGATGCCTCCCGATATAGAACCCGCTACTGAAGATTCAACTAATATCTAATCGCTCCAGGGCGGCCCCTCAGGCCTCCGGCGCCGGTGTCGAGGGCACGGGCAGCCAGGCGAGTGCCACCCGAAGGATGCCGTCAAACTCGGCTTCCGTCATCCGCGCTATGCCGCCCTTGTCCGGCACGAGCCGGCTGACCGCTACCGTGGTCATCTTGTCGCAGATCGCGAACGCCGCGCGTCCGTCAATGGTGGTTTGGAGCGGGACTGCCCACTGATTACCTGGCTGCGCCTGCGTCGAACACGGGATCACCGTCACCGCTCCATGCAGCGTGTTCCGATACGAAATCACGATCACCGGCCGCCGCTTCCAAAACTCCGGTAGCTGCGCGTCCTGAGGGAAATCGCACCAGAAGAGCTGACGGATCTTCGGCGCACCCTTCAGGCGCGGCGCCACCCGAGGTGGCGCTTCCTGAATATGTGCATTCACGCGTCATCATCCTTGACCAGGCGCAGCTTGGGAGCCCCTTTGCGGTTCTGGCGGATCTTCTTGATCTCGGACTTCTCCTTGATCTCCGCGAGCTTCTCATCCGCAAAGGGTTTGGCCGCCTCGATCAGTCCGTCGAGATGGTAAATGTTCGTCCGGCTTCCCTGGTCGGTCCGGCGCTCTTCGCGCCGGATGTATCCGGCAGCCTCGAGACTGGCGATGTGCTTCTGGATCGTGCGCGGGTGGACGTTCATGGCTTGCGCCATGGTGCTTTTGGACGGGTAAGGTTTCCCTTCCGCCGTCCACCATTTGCTCGCCAGATACAGCACGATGTTGAGATCGAGCGGTTCGAGGCCAAGCTGACGCTGGTTCTCGATGATGACGCTCGGCAGCGCCGTCCAACCCGCATCCATCAGCGGCTTGGTCCACTTCTTCTCATTCGTTCGCAGATCGGAGCTGCTGTCAGTTTGCTTCTTGGCCGCCATGGGGCTATTCCTTTCTCCCGGCGGATATGCCCCTCGCGCGTAGGGGGTTCAAGTTTGAGGGGGAGTTCCCAGCGCCGCCCCCGTAAGGCGCCAAGGGCGCCCGGGGGGGCGCCTCTCAGGGCTCCGGCCGGGAGCCGCAGCGGCCCTGCAAAGTATAGCCAGTGCCCATGTAGACGTCACTCAGGGCATACTCATGGCGTATCAACCGAGTAACCGCAGGGGGGAGCCGCAACGACCTCCCCCTCTGCCGTGAATTTCACGCGAAGGCTTCGTCGGCGAGGTTGCCGTCCCGACTCTCCACAATCAGTGCCACCGTGTCTTCCCGGTCCCTCGGGTTGAACACACGGCCGACCACCGTCCAGATCGACCGATTTTGCGGATCGTTCCGATCCTGACCCGCGATCACGCCGGGATCGAGGATCGTGTCGCCGATCGCGGGCACCTGGCCGGCAAACTGCTCCACCCCATACTCGACGCCCCCGTCAAAGACCTTGCCGGTTGGGTCGCGGTGCAGGATCCGAATGCTGGTCACGCGCTGTCGCTCCGTCACGGCGTTGTGCCGATCATCCATCAACAGATCGCCCAAAGCACGTCCGCTGCCAAGGCCATGTCACGGGTCCGAGGACGGGCCGTTGGCCCGGCACAGGCTCGCTGGCACCGCGGCCCTCCCCTGGAGGCCCGCCGGTGCGGGGAACACCAAGGGCGGCTGCCCTTTCGTTCCCGAACGACAATCAGGCCCCCCGTGTAATCCGCCAAGCGCGGCACCCGACGCCCTCTGGGGCGTCGGCCGCGCTAGGCGGCTCGCCCGCGCCAGGGACCAGATTCTCGCCCTCCCTCCCCATCCCGTTCCTCGCCGGAAAGGCAGAGCCGGTTGCTGTTGCGACCGGCTTTCAGCCTCGAAGGAAAGGAAGAGACCATGGCACGGATCACCGACAACCGGGCTGACATCTACCAAGAGATCACCGACCAGATGATCGCCATGATCGAGGCGGGCACCCAGCCTTGGTCGAAATCGTGGAACGGCAGCACCACCCCCAACATTCCGCTGCGCTCGACCGGCGTTCCCTATCGCGGCATCAACGTCCTGACCCTTTGGGTGGCGGCCATGACGAAGGGCTATGCCTCGCCGCATTGGCTGACCTTCAAGCAGGCGCTCGCGCTCGGCGGGTGCGTCCGCAAGGGCGAGAAGGGCTCAACCGTCGTTTATGCCAACACGATCGAGGTGGACGCCGACAGGGGCGGAGAAGCCAGCGACGATGGCAAGCGGCAGGTAGCATTCCTCAAGCGCTACACCGTCTTCAATGCCGAGCAGATCGACGGCATCGAGGCGAAGTATCCGGCCCCCGCGCCGATCCTCACCGCAACCAATCCCCACGAACGCGACGCGGAGTTGGACACCCTCTTTGCCCGCGTTCCCGTCACCGTCCGGCACCACGGATCGCAGCCTTATTATCAGCCGAGCGGCGATCACGTCGTCATGCCCGAGTTCGCCGACTTCCACACCGGGGACGACTATTATTCGACGCTTGCCCATGAGCTTTGCCACGCAACCGGCCACGTGGACCGGCTCGCCCGCCCCACCCTCCTTTCCACGAAGCGGGAGGATTACGCCCGCGAGGAACTGGTGGCCGAGCTGGGTGCGGCATTCGTCAGCGGCGCGATCGGCATCAAGCTCCACGACCGGGAGGATCACGCGGCCTATCTGGCGAGCTGGCTGCAGGCGCTCCGCAACGACAAAAGGTGCATCTTCACCGCCGCGACGCAAGCACAGGCCGCCGCGGACTGGCTGCTCAGCCGGATGAGCAACGCGGCGATGTCGGTCGCGGCGTGATGGATACGCGGCCCCGATCTTTCGTGAAACGGGCCGCGTTCCTGTTCCCCCGGACCGTCCCGGGCGTGCGCGAAATCGACACTTGTAAATCAATCATCGAACCGCGCCGACCAGATGCTTTTGGTCGGTAGAGCGACGCCCAATTCGCGGGTCTCGCGCGGTTCTGTGCGCCCAATCACGGGCATAGAAGGACGAAGCATATGTCGATCAAAGGTACACTCGATCCGATCCACATTGGTGGCGGGACCCGCTCGTTGATGCGGGACAGCGGGCGGCATGTCGACAAGGGCTGGTGGGGCGTCGACGACAACAACACCCCGCATATCGGCCCCTATGGCAGCCGCGAAGCCTGCCAAGCCGCGTGCGATGCCATCAACGATGGTGACGCCGACTAAGGAACGGTCTGGAGCGACCCCGAGGGTCGCTCCAGGCTCCTATGCGCGCGCGCCGGCTTCGCTTCGCGGCACCGGCGCGCGCCTTTTCTTGTCGTCTCGCGACGCGCAGCACAGGGTGAGCGAGCCTTACCGGCCCTTCCTGATCCGAGCGAAGGCGGTCAGCCCGGCAGCCTTGTACGCCTCGAACATATCGGCTCGCTCGCCCAGCGGCGTTACTGAGACATGGGTGATCTCGCCAAGCATGTCGCAAATCCGAATGGCGGCCCGAACCGTGGTGGAAAGCCACATGCAGAACCGCTCCATATCGGGCGGGTACACGAGATCCGTTTCGGATGAGAACATGCCGTGCTGGCCATCCTGCGCGACATAGGTGTTGATCGCTGTTTCGAGCACAAACACGTTGAGCATCACGGTGCCGTTCAGCTCGCGAATATCGGGGAGCATCCGCAGCTCGGGCCGCCACTCATAGGCTTTGGCGATCAGCGTCTCGTTGAGATGACCCCCAAAGACATTGCGGAGGTATTTCGCAAACTGAAGGTCGGCGTCGATCGCTTTCATCTGGTCGGCGAGTTCTGGTGCGTCCCGGTATAAGAAGCGCATGGGTCCTTCCAAATCGGCAAGGTTCCCGAGCGCCATCAGGGCCGTTTTGATGAACGGAACCCACGTGCCCGCAGGACCGAGCTGACCTGACAGTTCACCATCTGCCGAACTCAAATCGCCGTGGATGATCCGCGACGTGAAATAGATCCTCTCGATCGGCGTCATTCGTTCTCGCCTGGTCAGTCCCCACCCCCGCAAGGGCAGCGCGCTGTTTTGCTGAGCAACCTGCCCAGTGCAAAGCGCTTTTCGGGGCAACGATCCCGGTCGGGCGCGACCCTGCCGGGCACGGCTCTATCGGCGCGTTGCGCCGACCGAGCCACCGTGCCGGCGTCTCGGCCCTGAGCGGGTGACGATCCTCGCGTAAGGTGTACCACGTGGCACACCTATGGCCGCGCCCAGCGGCGCGGACGTCGCTGGCAGGGCACCGCGGCCCTCCCCCGGAGGCCCGCTGGCGCGGGGAACACCAAGGGCTGCTGCCCTTTCGTTCCCGAAGCAAAATCGACAGCCCCGTGTGGTCCGCCGAGCGCGGCACCCGGCGCCCTTGTGGGGCGCCGGCCGCGCTAGGGCGGCCTGCCCGCGCCAGGCCATCGATTTCGCTCCTCCCTCCCCATCCCGCTCCTCGCCGGAGAGGCAGACCCGGTTGCAGCGGCAACCGGCTGCGCCTCGAAAGAAGGAGAAAGGACAATGGCTTACACCCGATACACCGGCGATCCCTATTGGAAGCGCGCGAAGTCCCCCGGCACCAGCGCCGACGGCACCCCGTACCGCAAGGGCGAGCGCGTGTTCTTCTATCCGCGCACCGGCGTCACCTACGCAGGCGGCAGCGCGAAGCGCGCCTCGGCCGAGTTCGACGAACTCGCGAGCCTCGAAGGCTGACCCCCTCCCAGTCAAATCCATCCAGATCACGGAGCATCATCATGGCTATCATCCATCCCAAGCTCGCCCAGCTTCGCCTTTCCCCGCTCAACCAGCGCCGCGTGAAGCCGTCCGCCGTCGAGGCGATGGCCGACGACATCGAAGCGCACGGGCTGTTGCAGAACCTTGTCGCCTATGAGGACGAGGGGCTGTTGTGGGTTTTTGCCGGAGGGCGGCGTTACCGCGCGCTCAAAATCTTGGTGAAGCGCAAGCGGATCAAAAGCAGCGACACCTTCCCGGTTGAGTTGCGGACCAAGGAAGAAGCCATCGAACTGTCGCTCGCCGAGAATTTCCAGCGCGAGGACATGCACCCTGCCGACAGCATCCGCGCCTTCGCCGCGCTCCGCGACACGGGCATGGACGCCGAGGAGATTGCGGCCCGGTTCGGTCAGGCGGTCAGCTTCGTCTACAAGATGCTCCGCCTGTCTGCGCTTGCCCCGGCGCTGATCGACCTGATCGCCAAGGATCAGTTGAGCCTTGAGGCCGCACGTGCGCTCACCCTCACCGACGATCACAGCCAGCAGATGAAGGTCTGGAAGGCCGCGAACGGCCACGCGCACACTATCCGCCGGATGCTCACCACCGAGAAGGTGGACACCACCAGCGGCCCGTTCCTGTTCGTCGGGCGGGAGGCTTACGAGGCCAAAGGCGGTACGATCACGGTCGACCTGTTCAGCCAAGGGGCCGAAGGCTTTGCGGACGATCCCGAGCTTGTGCGAGAACTGGCAGAAGAGAAGCTGGACGCACTCGCGGACGAGTATCGCGCTATCGGGTGGCACGAAGTCCGTGCGGCGCTCGAACGCCCTTACGACCTCTATATGAAGGGCAGCATGTACCCGGCGACGCGCGAGCCGACCCACGACGAGGCGACGAGGCTTACCGCGATCGACGCCGAGATCGAGGCCATCGCAGAGGCCGAGGGCGAGGACAGCGAGCGGATCGACCCGCTATCGGACGAGCGCGACGCGATCACCGAAGGCTTGCGCGCCTTTAATCGCGAGCAGGTTGCGGTGGGCGGCGTGGCCCTTTGGGTGTCGCATGACGGATCACTGGGCAAGAGCTTCTACCGCGCCAAGGCCGAGCCGAAACCGAAGGCGAACCACGACGGTCCCGTCCCGCTTTACAGCAACAGCCTGTTTGCCGACCTCACCCGCATCAAGACGCGGATCGTGCAGGAGGCGGTTGCGGCCGACCCGGCGCTGGCGCTCGACATCGTGCTCGACAGCCTTGCGGGCCAATTGCTCCACGGCGCGCACAGCTACCAGATGGCGATTGAGGTTCAGGCCAAGGCCGTGGCGACCGCCGTGCCGGACGAGTTGATGGCGACCAGCGACGTACGTCCGGTCGAGGACATGATGGCGACCCGCTTCGCCGCCATTCCCGCCGAAGGCCGGTTCGAGGCGATCCGTGCCATGGGCAGCGACGACAAGATGGCGTTGCTGGCCGGGCTTGTCGCGATGACGGTGGACGGCACGGTGTTCGCGGGCGGCTCCCCCGGCCAGCGCCACCACCAATTCGAGCAGATCGTGCGCGCGAGCGGCGTGAACATCGCGTCGCGCTGGACCGCCCCCATCGGCCTGTTCGACAAGATGCGCCGTGCTGCGATGATCGACCTGTTGCGCGAGGAAGTGGGCGCGTCGAGTGCCGAGAATTGCGCCACCATCAAGAAGAAGGCGGACCTTGCCGTGAACGTGTCCGAGCGGTTGCCCGCCCATTGGCTTCCCGCCCCGCTGCGGATCGGTGCCTTTGACCGAGCGGAGCGCGAGCCGGAGGAATGCGACGCCGACATGGACGAGGACGGCAGCGAGCAGGAGGGCATGATCGACGAGGAAACGGCCTGAACAGCAAAGCTGGGGGTCCGGTGATAATCGGACCCCCTTTCCTCTCCTGACGAGCGCAAGGCGGCCCGTCGCCCCGGCGCGCCAGCACCGGGGGGATGGGGGGGGGGGGGGGGTTTTGCGTGCTGTTCTTTTCCCCGCTCCACGAACCGCGGGGTTAGCAA